>NZ_JBHWDU010000045.1:0-63946 GCF_042734825.1 Kitasatospora sp. NPDC059648
CAGCGCTCGGCAGATCCGCTTGACGCCGAAGGCGCCGTGGTGGTCCTCAACGAAACAGAAGCGGATCACCGATTCGTCTCGGCCGCGAAATAGGCAGCCGCCTTGCGCAGGATCTCGATCGTCTTCTGCTGCTCGAGGTTCTGCCGACGAAGTCGGGCGAGTTCCTCGCGCTCGGGGCTGGTCAGGTCACCGGGCCGGCCCTCCCCCCGATCGGTGCGGTCCTGCTTGACCCAGCCCCGCAGCCCCTCCGGGCGACCCCCAGCTCCCGGGCGATCTCGGTGACGTTCCGGTGCGGAGAAGACCGGACGAGCGCGACCGCGTCCCTCTTGAACTCTGCCGTGTACCGCTTACTCAGGTTGCCGTTGCTTCCCACCTGAAACTGCTTCCTCTGGGCTCACATGTCCCAGTCTCCAGGTGTCCAGCCCCAGGGTGGAACTTCCCCCGGACGGGGAAACCTCCAGCACCCGGCACAGCCGCTTCACCCCGAAGGCGTCTCGATGGTCCTCAACGAACTGGAAGCGACTCATCACCAGTTCGTCTCTCCGGCGAAATACTTCGCCGCCCGGCGCAGGATGTCCCGCTCCAGCTCAAGCTCCCGTATCCGGGCTCTGAGCTGCTTGTTCTCTTGCTCCAACACGGTGCCGGAGCCTATCTTGGCGCCCGAACCGGCAGCCGGAACGCTCTCGGCGCCCTCCCGCTGCCGGGCCCGGTGGGCGCTGATCCAGTTCCTCAGGGTCTCGTGGTTGACCCCGAGATCATCGGCCACCGAACGAATCGTGCGTCCCGGCTCCGACAGGTACAGCGTCACGGCGTCCGCCTTGAACTCCGGCGAGTACACCTTCATCACCACGGGGGACTCCTCTTCCTCTGGATCTGCGCGATCCAGTGTCCGGGGTGTCCACACTTCAGGGGGAAGGCCCCTCCTCGGCGACGTCACCCTCGTCACCACCTACCGGCAGCTCACCCGCTGGGCTGAGAAAGGGCTGATCAAGAAGGTCCGCAGGGGCCGCTACACGGCAGCCGCCACACCAGCGGCCCCCACCTTGCACCCCGGCCGAAATCCTTAACTACCCGGCCTTGGTGGAACTTCAACTTGCACGTCCCCCGCAGCGGTGACATCGGATCCCCGCTCTCATCCGGCTCCACCAGCGCCAGCAGAGCATCCCGCAGCCCGGGATCCAGGTCGACGACCCGCTTGCGGCCGCCGCCCGGCCGCCGCACCCGACCCAACGACGGTTCCCCAGAGTCGAGTTCGTCCACACCGGCCGACACCGTCGCCTCGCGCACACCGGCGGCCCGTGCGACCAGCCGGATCCCGCCGTGACCGATCGACCTCGCTTCCGCCCCAAGCAGCAGACGCCGCTGCCGCTCATCCAGATGCGGCCAGATCGACTCGAACTTCGCTGCCAGCACAACGTGTTGCTCTGGTGAGCTGCCCATACCACGCCAACGAGCCGAAAAAAGCGGAAGCTACGGGTTGTTGCTCTGCAAGTCCTAACTGAACGGCGTTGGTACTAGGACGGCCGGGGCCATGGCGCGAACCAGCTCGAAGGTCCGGATCCGGAGGTCGAAGTCGGGGCAGAGGGTGGTAATCGCGAGTTCGTCCGGGGCGTAGGCGGCGGTCAGGGCGACGAGCTGCTCGGCCACCTCGGCGGGGACTCCGGCGAGCAGGGACATGTCGCCCGGAGCTGGGTCCGGCAGGGGGGCGGCGGGCGCCAGGGCGTGGAGCTCGTCCCAGGAAGGGAGGGTCCGGCGGTTCGCCGAGGTGGCACCCAAGGCGAAGCCTGCACGCAGGAGCCGGACGTCCCCCGGGTCATCCGCGCAGGCGACCCGGACCGCGATGCTGACGCGTGGGATCGCCCCGAACGGGCCCGGACGGAAGTTCTCCCGGTACAGCTCGACGATCTCCGGCCGCAGGACCCCGTGGGCGAACTGCGCAAGGCAGAACGGCAGTCCGTGACGGGCGGCAAGGTGCGCCCCGCCCGCGCCGGCGCCGGTCAGCCACAGCTGCGGCGGGGTGGAGTCGGGCAGCAGGTCCGTCCCCGCGGTGAGATGGGCCAGCAGCTGTTCGATCTTCTCGTGGTACGGCGCCTCGCCCTCCCGCGCGAGCAGCCGGGTGACCGTCTCGGCCGCGCCGGGGCCGCGGCCGATGCCGAGGTCGATCCGCCCGGGGTGGAGCCGTTCCAGCAGGTTGAAGGTGGTCGCCACCTTCAACGGCGCGTAGTGGGGCAGCAGCACCGAGGCGGTGCCTACCCGGATGGTGCTGGTCGCCGCCGCGGCGGCGGTGACCAGTATCTCGGGCGAGCCGCAGCCGCTGGTCGCGCCGTGGTGCTCGGCGACCCAGAACCGGTGGTAGCCCAGGCGTTCGGCTGCCCCGGCGAGTCGGACCGACTCCCGGGCGGCGCCGGCCGGGCCGGTGTCACCGTAGACCAGCACCTGGTCGAATGCGGTGAGTTCCATCATCGGGCTCCCATCCCGGCTCGTACTGCGGGTTCGTAGCCGGCCGTCTGCGCTTCGTACATCTGCGCGTAGAGACCGCCAAGGTTCATCAGCTCCTGGTGGTCGCCGTCCTCGACGAGCCGGCCGCGGTCGAAGACCAGCACCCGGTCCGCGCGCAGCACGGAGGAGAAGCGGTGGGCGATCAACAGCGATATCCGGCCGGCCGAGGCGGCGGTCAGGGTGTCGAGCAGTTCGGCCTCGGTGATGGTGTCGAGTGCGGCGGTCGGCTCGTCCATGACCCGTACGCTGGCCGAGCGCACCGTGCTCCGGGCGATGGCCAGTCGCTGCCATTGGCCTCCGGAGAACTCCACGCCCCCGGTGAACAGCTTCCCGGCCTGGGTCCGGTAGCCCTGCGGGAGGGAGGTGATGTGTTCGTGCATCGCCACCTCGCGGGCCGCGGCCTCGACCCGTTCGACTCTCTGGTCGGCCTCGTGCACGATACCGAACGAGATGTTCTCGCCCACCGAGAGCTGGTACTCGACGTAGTTCTGGAAGACGTAGGAGACCCGGTCGCGCAGGCTGTCCAGCCGGAAGTCGGTGAGGGGGACGCCGTCGACGAGGATCGAGCCCTCGGTCGGCTCGTAGAGGCGGCCGAGGAGTTTGCCGAGGGTGGATTTCCCCGCGCCGTTGAGGCCGACGATCGCCGTGACCTGGCCCGGTTTCAGCGTGAACGAGACGTTGTCCAGAGCGCGCCGCCCGCTGCCAGGGTAGCTGAACGAGACCTCGCGGAACTCGATACCACCACCAATGTCCTGAGGGAACGTCAGCTCTCCCTGCGCCACCGGCGCCTGCTCGATCGCGAGGAACTCGTTCACGTTGCGCAGGTAGAGCTGGTTGACGTACATCCCGGACACAGCGCCGAAGAGCTGCTGCATGCTGCTCTGCAGCATGCCGATCGCCTGGATCACCGCGAGCAGAGCCGCCACGTGGTGGGTGTCGCTGCCGATCAGGATCGCCGTGGCCTGCGCGGAGATCGTCAGCACTGCGGTCAGGATCACCATCGGGACGGCGAGGCCGAAGTTCCGGTTCGCCAGCCGCAGGTCCGCGCCGACGATCTTGGCCATCAGCCGCTGGTGGTTGGCGAGGACCACCGGGGCGAGCCGGAAGGCCAGCACCTCCTTCATCGAGTTCGGCTGCGAGGCCAGGTGCTGCCAGTAGTTGAGCCGGCGCCGTTCCTCGGAGCGGCCGTGCTCCAACGCGTGGCCGCGGCGGCCCTGCAGGATCTGCGCGACCACTGTGGGGAACGGGGCGACCATGGCCAGCAGTGCGACCCGGAAGTCCAGGGTCCACAGGATCGCGCCGACCGAGCCGAAGGTGACCACCGGGGTGACCGCCTGCACCAGCTGGGCGAACATCATCCCCGGCCGGAACGCCACCTCCCGGACGGCTCGTTGCAGCGAGTCCTGCACGGTCGGGTCCTCCACCTGAGGGAGTGTAAAGAGACTCGCACGGCTGATGATCTCACCGGACAGGTGGGCCGAGAGGCGGCTCTGGCAGCGCTGCATGGCCCGGCTCTGCAGCAGCGTCAGCAGCTGCGAACCGAGAGTCAACATGGCCAGCACGACCAGGTAGAACAGGATGCTGCGGACCTGCGCGTGCGAGCCGTCAGCCGCACTCAGCAGAGCCGTCGCGAAGGCCGCCGTGATCTTGACCTGCCCGGCCGGCAGGATGCCGACGACCAGCGCGATCAGGACCACCTGCGCGGTCCCCGAGCGGTCGCAGCGCCAGGACTGGCCCAGCACGGCCAGGCCTGGTCGCGGCGCGGCCGCCAGCCGCCGGAGCCGAGAGCGCCAGCTCACCGGGACCTCCCCGCCGATGCGCCCTCGGCTGCGGCGACCCGGTCGAGCAGCCGTCGCCACATGCCGTAGGCGGCCTTCTCCTGCTCGCGCCGCAGGCCCATCCGGTTGCAGTGCATGTGGAACAGGCTGCGCAGGATGGACGCCCGGTCCGACCAGAGTTCGCCGGTCTCGGCGAACTCGGCGACCCGGGTGGCGTACCCGGCTCCCTCCAGGCGCCAGGCGGCGCTCACCTGCTCGAGTACCGCTGCCTCACTGCCGGGCGCGGTGTGACCCTGCCAGAGCCGCCGCACGCTGGCCCGGTACTCCGCGCCGCCGGTCTGCGAATCGGCCATCGACCGTACCAGAGCGTGCCGTTCGGCGAAGTCGGAGACCAGTACCCGGCCGATGGCTTCGAGGCTGAGTACGGTGAGGGCGTTCCGCTCCAGCGGGACCTCTCCCGCCGGCGACGGCGCGGCGAGGTGCCGCAGCAGAGCCATGGTCGCGGCGCTGTCCCGGCAGAACAGTTCCTCGGCCATGTCGATCAGGTCAGGTCCGCCGTAACGCTCGACCTCGCGGCGGTACGTCGCGAACTCGATGTCTGTGATCCGGCCCTCAAGGGTCAGGCCGTGGGCCCACTGTGCGACCTCGCCCAGCAGTTCGGCGGCCCTGGCCGGATCCGCAGCCCGGAAGCGCAACCGCAGATGCGGGGCGGGGTCGGCGTACCGGAGGTAGAACATGTGCCGCGTCAACCCGCGCTCGGCCAGCGAGCGCATCAGCGCCGTCACCTCCTCGACCAGGAGGGCGTCGTGCGCGTCGTTCTCCACGTACAGCTTGGCGTAGACCCACGGTCCGCCGACCGGCCGCAGCCGCTCGGCCTCGGTGATCCGCCGGCGCGCGGCGGCCGCCGCCCGGGGCGTCGGCGCCTGCCGCCCGCACACCACGGGGACCACGACCTCCGCGACGAAGGGGGCACCGTCCGTGTCCCGTAGGAAGCCTTCCTCGGGGCCCGGCAGCGCCTCCTCGATCCGCAGCACGAAGGATGCCGCGTCCCGGGCGGCGGCCAGCCGCAGTTCCTCCAGCGAGGGGGCGCTCTCCAGGTCGAGCAGGATCGTGTTGTCGCCGTGCGTGAGGTAGGCGAGGCGCGGCACGTTCCGCTGCTCCCGCCAAGCGGCGACAGCCGCGGTGAAGGACGCCAACGAGCCGGTGCAGCCGGCCGGCAACTCGGCGGCGCGAAGCAGCCAGCGCGCACGCTTCAGCACCAGGTCGCGCCGGACGACCCGGGGCAGGAACGGCAGGCTGCTGTCCAAGGCGCCCCAGTCGAACGACGAGATACCGTGGAAGGCCGCCGCGGAGACGTCCAGCAGGAAGCGGACGACGTTCGGTGCCATCAGCGGGTTGAGCATGGTGTGCTGGGTGACGTGCAGGTCGCACCCGAGGATGGGGCTGTGCAGGTACAGCCGGCCCTCGCGCACGCCGACGACCACGTTCTCGAGTGCGATGACTTCGTGCGCGGGCCGTCCCGGTGCCACGTTGACCGGCAGCTCCAGCGCCCGTACCGCTGGACGGACCGAGACGTTCGCGGCGCGGGCCTTCTCCGGCAGGTAGGTCAGTTCCACCATTGCTACGCCGGGCAGCAGCGCCGCCTCCGCCTCGGCCAGCTCCCGCAGGCCCCGGCGCCCCTCAGCACCCAGCAGGTCGTGGAACCGGGCGAAGGTACGCCCGCCGGCCGCCACTGTGGTGACCACCCCGCGCCAGCCGGATCCCAGTGCCGTCGGTGGCACCACCTGCAGGTGTACGTCGACCGCGGGCCTCAGCGGCCGGTCGTCGTCGTCCTGCTTCAGCTCGGCGATCCACCGCTCGTCGAGGACCACCTCCAGACTGCGGCGGCCCAGAGCGTCGGCGGCGAGCCGTTGCAGGACCGTCTCCCGGTCCTCCTTGCGCCGATCGAATCCGGTCATCGGCTGCAACTCGAACGAACGCGGCGGATTCCCGTAACTGTTCGGTGCGCCCAGCCCGGTCTCCTCGGAGAGCACCTCCAGGACCGGGACCTCGGCATGCGCACCGTAGCGCTCGGTGAACGCTATCGCGTAGTCGCGCAGTACCGACGGGTACTGGTAACTGTGGCCCACGGTGGCCAGGATCTCGGCGGCATCCTCCGCCAGCGTTTGGACATCGGCCGGCAGGACGGGCGGGGCGGAGACGTTCAGCCGGGCGTCGATCCGCAGCAGAGGTCCGCCGTGGTCCCCGCTCACCCGCCGCGCCAGCGGGGCGATCCGCTCCTGGAGCGTCTGCAGGGCGGCCACGTCGCCGACCGAGTTGAACTCGGCCACCTCAGCCTCGACGGCCGTCAGCGCGGCGGTCGCGTCGCTGTCGTAGCCGGTCGCCAACTGGACTGACAGGGGCGGCTGTGCCGAGCTCTCCAGCAGGGCCGGCCGGTGCGAGGTGATCAGGAATGCCAACTCGACCAATTGGTCGAGAAGCGCGGCGACCTTCTCCACCGGGACCGCCGGATACTGCTGCACCAGCTTCTCCCGCAGCTCACCGTAGGTCTGCGGAGTGCGGGCCGACTCCAGGACGAGCTGGACGGCCGGGGACCAGCGGACGGAGGCCGAACGTCGCGATCCCTCCCCGTAGGCGTCGGCCGTGGACAGCCAGGCCCTACCCCGACCGCGGTGGATCAGGTCGTTGGCGCGCAGCTCCAGCTCGGGCCGGATCCGCGGCGAGTCGGTGACCGCCTTGAACAGCTGCAGCACCCAGCCCATGTCCGGCCTGGCCATGGCAGTGTTGATCGCGGGAACGCCGAGCCGGGCGGGCGCAGCGGCGAAGTCCGGTCCGCAGAACGTGCCCACCGCGACGCCTGCCACCGTGCCCAGCGGGGTCGCCCGCATGCTCATCCGGTTCAGGTACCGGCCCAGGCTCATCATCGCCCGCCGCCGGTCCCTGGCCGAGAGCGTGTCCATCCCCGCCACCGCCCGGGCCAGGTCCGGCGCCGCCAGCGAGATCGCCGTGCGGACCTCGGCCCTCGCCCACAGGTCCAGCAATCCCTTCAGAAAGTGCTCCTCCCACCCCTCGGGGTTCGTGCCCGCCGATCCCGCCCCGGCGGCCAGCAGGTCCGTCAGCCCCCGGGTCGGCAGGCCCGGTGCGCGGAGCAGGAAGAAGTCCTGTGCGACGTAGGTGCGGCTTCTCCCGGACTTCCGGTCAGTGATCTCGGCGTTCCGACGGGTCACGCTTATTCCTTAGCTGTGCATGGTCAACACTGTTGCGAGGTAACGCAGTTCGGCAGACGTGTCCGCGCCGTAACGGATCTCGGGCCCGGTCAGGCCGGGGTGAGGAAGAAGATCTCGTCCCACCCCGCCGCCTGCGGTGCGAGCGCCCCGCAGAGCGCGAGCAGTACGCCGGCCGCACCGTTGAGGAATCCCGGGTCGTCGACCAGCTCGCCCGGGCTGGTCTCGTCCGCCACCACGTACGGGCGGGCCTCGTCCGCCATCGACAGCACGGCCTGGAGCGAGTCCTCGGCCATCGCCCGGAAGGAGGCCGAACCCGTGACGGCATAGGCCCGCTGATAGCTCGCGAGCAGTCCGGAATGACCATGGCAGAGATTGGGTGAGAAGATGTTCCGCTCGGCCGGCGCCCAGTCCACGACCCGCTGCAGGGCCCCGACCGCAGTCGCTTCAAGGGCGGTGTCGCCGAGCACCTTGGCCGCGTTCAACAAGGCGATGCCGATACCCGGAGCGCCATAGCACCAGGCGGCGCGCGCGGACCACTGGCCGAGCGGGGCGACGGGCAGCCCGGTCCCCTCCTCGGCTCGGAGGTGGCTCGGCCAGGCGGCGCCCGACACCTCGTCCGTGAGCCGGTTCTCGACCAGCCAGGCCGTGATCCGCTCGAGCTGCTCGGCCGGGCCGGAGCCGCCGATCCCGCCTACGGCCGCGACGCACAATGCCGCGACTATGCCCGGCAGGCCATGTGCGAAGCCCAGGTTGTACATCCCGTGCGGAGCCTGCTCCCCATAGCCCGAATTGGCGTAGTAGTAGTCCGGCGGGGTGAGCCACCCGAACCGCTGCCGGCTGTCCGGTTCGGTCACCCGCAGGAGGTACTCCGTCAGCTGCTCAGCCGCGATACGGATCGGGTCGCTGGGCGAGGACTCCAGGACCGAACAGAGCCGGACGGCCACGGCCAGCTGTCCGGCCGCGCCCGAGACGACGTCGAAGGCGGCGACCGGCATGCCCTCCCCGGGCTCCGGACGCGGCCCGGCCACGATCTGCTCGCCGAGCCGGTCGGCGAGCCCGCGCAGGGATGGCAGGTAGCGGCGGTCGTACGCCGAGAAGTCGATCAGGACACTGGCGAAACCTGCGGTGCCGGTGTAAAGGCCGGCCCCAGGCAGTGGCGTCTCGACAGTGGCCTGCGCAGCACGGCGGAGCAGGGCCTGCGCCGCATCGATCAATCCGGGCTCGTCCAGTGCCTCTCCGGCATGCAGCAACGACAGTGCGATCCCCGAGAAGCCCCCGGCCAGGCTCGACCCGTCCGGCACCGACTCGCGCCCCGTCGACTTCTGCGACAGCCCTGCCGCACCGGCGAACATCGCCAGCCGATCAGCCACGACCCGGGCCACCTCGGCGGTCCTCACATCGAATTCCAGCGCCGCCATTGCAGATTTCCCCCAGATTCACATCGGTGCCCGACAGCATTTCCGATCGGTGTGCCCGGCTGCCAGCATCTCCCCGAAAAATCTCTCGGATTCCCTGAAAGCTTCCGAATTCCCCGAAAGCTCCCGGCGCAGGACAGCGCCGGGAGCTTCCTGCCTCAGGACGAGAGCCCGCAGGCGATCAGCTCCCGCACGGAGTACTCACGCAGGTGGCCGTCAAGCAGTTGCAGGTGTCCTGGCAGGACCAGCAAGTGGTACCGACACTCCAGAAGTCCGGCGTGGTCGCCTGCGGGGCGACAGCCACGCGGACATCGAGATCGAAATCTTTCTCCATTTTTACCTCCACTATGGTTTTGATACCCAGCCCCCGGTCGGGCCAGTAAATTCCGTACACGGGAGCAACTGGGAGAATTTCTAGCACACCCCTCGAACGCAGAAGTCGGTTTCGGTGATCGATTCCAGCCAAGATCAATGCGACTTGGGCCGCACCCCCGCAAACAGTGCTGGTCAACTCGCCATTGTACGGGACAACCCAAGCTGCCGATATGGCCGATTTCAGCATCACCCAGACTCGAACAGGCACTACGAGATGTCCATCTTCGACATGTTCGAGATATCTTGAATATTTTGACCTCATTTCGATGAACATTCGCAAGTGGGCGGAATTGATCAGAATTCCGCAGCGCCCTTGCCGATAACCTCATCCGCCCCGGCCTCGTTGTTTGACCGTGACTGCCGGTTGATCTTGTGCCCGTGATGTCGCGTTGTTCCCTGTCCATGGGCGCTGTCGGTCAGGGGCGAGCGTCGCCTGTCGTGCCGGGTAACGCCGGGTTCCACGGGCCCGGGGACTGCGGGTTCCTCCTCTCGTGCTCGGCGGGATCAGGCAGGCTGGTCAGGTAAGGCGCGGCAGGGCGACGATGCGGGTGAAGGCCCGCGTGATCGCTGCTGCCCATCGCCAGGTGGCGGGGAGCTTGAGGCGTCGTCTGCGCTGGCCGCGCACGAGGCGGGCTGGGGCGTGGAGGACGCGGTAGAGCAGCGTTTTGGGGGTGGCTGTGGCGTTCTCGCCGTCCAGGGCGAGTAGCTGGAACCAGGTGCGCAGGTCGGAAGCGATGGCGGTGGCGGTCAGCCAGGCGGTGTTCACGATCAGTTCCCGGGAGGGCAACAGGCCCATGCCGGACGCCTTCTGGTCGCGGATCTTGGGTTCGACGCGGGCGTGCTTGCGGTGCCGGGCGTGCAGATGGGCGATCCGCACTCTGGGCTCCCAGGAGGACTTCAACGAGGCACACGCCCAGACCGTCGCCGAACGACACCCCGACCCCCGCTTCGTCCAGCGCTGCCGCACGGCCGGGTGCCACGAGATCTCATGGCACCCGGACATCACGACTGGCCACGACCTCCAGAACTTATCCGGCGGCGGCTCGATGTGTTCCGAGAGAAGTTCGGGCGTGAACCTGGCCCCGACGATCCGCTGTTCTTCGGCCCCGACGCGGACGAGCCTCGCCCGATGCCCGAAGAGCGCATCACCACGATGCTCGACGAAGTGGCGGACATCGCCGAGCAAGCCGGAATTGATCCGGCCTTCATCCATGCCTGGCGCGACCTCGGGTACGTGGTCACCGAGGACACGCGGCACTTGTTCAGCGCCGCCGAAGTCCAAGCGTTCTCGGACACCGTCAAGTCGCACCAGAACGATCTCGGCTCCCAGTAGAAGGAGTCTCAGCCCGACTCCCCGCTGGAGAGCTTGCGGAACGTCATCGACGCCATCATCACCCGGCGTGATCTCCGGATCGTGATGCGCGTCGTGCTCGGCATCGACCGGGCGACGGGAACCGCAGGCGAGGAGGCCGCCGGCCTCATGGCCTCTCTCCTCTTCGGCGCCCTGGCGGGCTGGCTCTCCGGCGCCCGTGAAGCCGGACTCAGCGCCGACGAGGCCACTACAGCCGAGCTGGGTCCGCGAATCACTCGGCACGGCCCACGGCCGCAAGGTCATGCACATCGCCCGCATCATCGGCCACCCTGACGCGTCCGGCGCCCGTCAACGAGGCCGCCGGCCAGCTCGGCAACGACTTCCTCCCCACGTTCATCTGGCTCACCGCAGGCGTTGTCGCCACCGCAGGCAAGGGCAACGCCCACTGGCTCAATCAGTTCGACATCTCACTCGGGGGCTGACTCTTCATGCTGGCGGGAATGTCCTCAAAGACTCCCGCCAGCGCTCGGGGACGCCGTCCTCCACACCGCCCTCCGAGCCGCACAGAGGATCGGTGAGGTCGTGGCACCTACCGTCGGTCGCCGACCTCTGAGCGGACGAAGCCGACAACATCGTTGAAGGCGCCTGCCTGGTGGGCAGCCGCATACGTCCGGCAGGCCACACTCACCACCGCAGGCTCGTCCATCATGAGACGAGCTGCCACGGTCCTGGCGTAGTCGTGGTGGTCGGAGACGCCAGCAAGGACCTCATCAAGATCGATCTCGAACGGCGCTGCGCCAAAGTAGCCCTTGACCGCAGGATGGGCGAACACCTCCTTCTCCGGCGGCTCCGTCCCAGGCAGGGTGCGCACTCCTCCGGCACCGTTGTGGGGCATGTCTCCGTCGCTCAGTCCAACAGCTCGCACCTTCGCGCCGCGCAGCAACTTCACCGCGTCAGGGATCTCCTGGCCGCCTCCGATCGTGAGGAACGAGCAGCCCGAGAGGAGATCAGGGTCCGCCATCCGGAAGATCTCGCTGGCGAGACAGCGTGCGAACTCGCCCTCGACACATACCGTGATGCCGTCAGGCGTCCGTCCCTCCCTCTGGAGGTGCGAGTCAATCTGATAAGTACTCAGTCCGTGGGTAGCGACCACGTCGCCCACTGGTGTGCGCCGCAGGTAAACGACCGAGTCACGGCCGAGCTGCCCAAGGATCGCGGAGCTGTGCGTGGTGATGATGATCTGGTGCCCTCGTCGAAGAGCGACTTCGACGAAGTACTTGGCGAGACGGACCTGAGCATCACCGTGCAGCGAGGTCTCGGGCTCCTCGAAGATCACGAGGCTCTTGGGTGGGGCCGTCTCCAGCGTGTTCACCATGTACAGGACCCGGCCTTCCCCCGTCCCCATGTGGTTCTCGGAGTAACGCCGGCCTCCACGGCCCGCCATGGCGAGCGTTGCAGCCTTAAAGATCGTTTCAGAATGACTTTCGAAGGCGCCGGAGGCAGATGATGCTGCAGGCGAGGTCGAGTAGTCCCTGGTGGAAGTCGGCGCGTCGCTCGTAGCGGGTGCGGAGGCGCTTGAACTGGTGGAGCCAGGCGAAGGCGCGCTCTACGACCCAGCGCACCTTGCCGAGTCCGGAACCGTGGGCGACGCCGCGTCGGGCGATCATCGGCTTGATGCCGCGCTTCCACAGCAGGCGGCGGTATTTGTCGAAGTCGTA
Source organism: Kitasatospora sp. NPDC059648 (assembly GCF_042734825.1). Taxonomy (NCBI): domain Bacteria; kingdom Bacillati; phylum Actinomycetota; class Actinomycetes; order Kitasatosporales; family Streptomycetaceae; genus Kitasatospora; species Kitasatospora sp. NPDC059648. Next base: position 12,325 of record NZ_JBHWDU010000045.1, read on the forward strand.
GCCCCGGTCGGCGAACAGCCGCCGGGGCCTGCGCCGCGGGCGTCCTCGTAGTCCTCGAATCGGCGGTATCGCGTCCAGCAGGGGCAGCAGCTGGGTGACGTCGTGGCGATTGCCTCCGGTGAGCGTCACGGCGAGCGGGGTGCCGTAGCGGTCAACGATCACATGGTGTTTGGAGCCGGGGCGGGCGCGGTCGACGGGCGAGGGGCCGACATGATCCCCCCTTTGAGGGCCCGGATGTGCGAGCCGTCCACGGCGCAGTCGTCCAGGTCCAGCAGGTCCGCGCGGCGCAGTTCGGTCAGCAGTGCGGTGTGCAGGCGGGGCCAGACGCCGGCCTCGGTCCAGTCCCGCAGTCGACGCCAGGCCGTGACTCCGGAGCAGCCCACGGTCTGCGCGGGGACATCGCGCCATGCGACACCGGTCCGCAGCACATAGATGATGCCGGCCAGGGCCGCCCGGTCGGGGACGCGCAGCCGCCCGGGATGGCGATGGCGTCGTTCGGGAGCGGGCGGCAGCAGCGGAGCCACCCGCTCCCACAGGTCATCCGGCACAAGATCAACACTCACCCGGACACCCTGCCAACCAAGATCGTTGAGCACAAGAGCGCAGCTCAACTCATTTTGAAACGATCAGTTATTGGTGGTCAGAACCTCAGTGAAGCCCAGGTGGTCATACGGGACTGCCAGGATCTGCCCGACGTGCTGCGCCGCGGTCGGGTCGAGTGGATTCGCCTCTCCCAACTCCAGGTTGGCGGCGCCGTAGATGGACAAGTCCCGCCGCTCCACCTTCGGGATGAACTGAGCGAATCCTCTGTAGTAGGTGGCGCGTTCGGGCTGCCGATGCTGCCCTGACCACGACTTCGCCGACCGACTTACCGTGACCGTCTGCAGGTCCGCGGCATAGAGGTACTGGACCTGTGCGCCAGGGGTGAACGGCTCTGGGTCGGCGACCGAGACCGGGAAAAGTGCTTTACGTAATAGCGATACCAGTCGTGATCGGGAGGCTGACGGAAGCCCGCTGCGGCCAGCTGCGCAACCGTGCTCTTCCCGGTTCCGTTGAGGCCCGAGATCGCTGTGACAGGCGACTTGAACTGTAGGCTCAGGTCCGACACACCCCGAAAGCCCTGGCCGCGTATCCCCATCAACATGGGTCCGAACGTCGGATAGCACGCGTTCGCGAACTTCTTGCCCAGGCGCCGGACCCTGTCATCGTGACTCATCTGCACATCATCCCAGTGCCCGGCGGGCTGCCATACGGCGAATACCGGTGTCCGGTGATCTAAAGCCCACGAGGCCACGGCTGCCTGCGACCGCAGCGTCCCCAAATGCCGCTTCGCCACAGCCAGTTTCGGTTCCGCCCCGTAGGCGAGCCAGGCGAACATCGTTGCTATGGCCCGGCTCACCGGAGTAGACCTCGGTCGTGTCAGCCGACGGGGCGGATTCAGACGTCTCGACAGATCAAACCGGCGCTCTGAAGCAGGCAGGGGTGTCGCTCCCCCGACACGATCGCCATTGATGCGCTGGACACCGCCCTGTGCTTCGCGCGCCGCCCCCTTCTCCTCATGAGCCGGTGAATGGTGGGCACTTGTCTCACCAGGATCACCTGACGCAGGGAGAACTCGATGAGCACCTGTCCCACCCGTGGCCGTGTCTACCGCCGCTGTGGCTGCCGCGACGAGAGCCGACGGCAGTTGGGAGCCGCATGTCCGGCGCTGCAAACCGAAGCGACGCACGGGAGTTGGGCGTACGCGGTGGACCTGCCGTCTCCGGAGGTGGGACGAAAGACCCGCCGCCGCAGCGGCTACCGCTCGGAGAACGACGCGCGGCACGCGCTGGAGCTCGTGCTGGCCACCGAACGGATCGGGGTCTTCGAGGACCCGAAGATCACCGTGGGCGGCTACCTGCTCGAGTGGCTCGCGTTGAAGGAGAAGACCCTCAAAGCGTCCACGTACGTGAACTACCACGCATACGTCCACAAGGACCTGTTGCCCGCGTTCGGGCGGATCCGGCTGATCGACCTTAAAGCCCGGCACATCGAGAAGTGGAGCACCGACCAGCGCGCCGCCGGGCGCGGGCCGGTCGCCGTCTACCGGGCCGGCGCCGTCCTGCGCAGCGCGCTCGGCCAGGCCGTGCGCGGCAAGCGCCTGACCTACAATCCGGCCCGGCGGGCGATCACGGCGCGGCCGGCCTCGCCGGAGCGATTGTGCTGGACCCCGCTGCAGGCCGCTGCGTTCCTTCGCCACAATGCCCGGCATTACGCGGACCAGCTGGGGGACCTGTTCGAGGTGATCCTGGGAACGGGTCTGCGGCGCGGTGAGGCACTGGGTCTGCACTGGACGGACGTGCACTTCATGGAGCGCAAGGTGTACGTCCGCTGGACCCTGTCCGCGGTCAACAACAACGAGCTGCACCTGGGGCCGCCGAAGACCAAGGCGAGCCTGAACTGGGTCAGCCTCAATGCGCGGGCCATGGACGCGCTGCGGCGACAGGCCGACCACCAGCAGTCGTTGCTGCCGCCGGGCGCGCCGCTGGAGGGACTGGTCTTCGCCGGGGTGGACGGCGCGCCGCTGCGGCCCCAGCACGTCCTTAACGAGCTGCGGCGCCGCTCGGCCGAGGTCGAGCTGCCGCGGATCGGGGTGCACGACTTGCGGCACACTGCGGCGACCATCATGATCACCTCCGGTGTGCCCATGGCGGTGGTCTCCAAGACCCTGCGGCACTCCACCCTGGCCACGACCATCAACATCTACGGGCACCTGCTCAAGCACGCCGCGGACGAAGCGGTCCACGCCCTGGCCGACGCCCTCGCACACGCCGAGGCAGACCTCGAATCGGGCCGCCCCGACCGCTTCGGACGCGCCGCCTAACCACGGAGGTCCCGGCTTTCGGGCGCCACCGCTTCTCTCATACCGGGCTTGGAGCCGGACCGGACACAGCCGGCTCCAAGCCCGGCGCGTTGTGCCGCTCGCGGATTCGCGATGCGGTGATCACGGGCCCGGATGTTCGTGGTCCTCCGCCACTGCGGCAAGCGAACTGTTGCGAAGGAGTTGATCGGCGACGGGCCCGGGCACCAGCAGGTCGATGCTCCCGGCCGACCAGTGCACGGCCACCTGATACACGGCGAGGACACCGGCCTCCCATCTGGTGAGCTGGTCCTCCTCCTCTTCGTTGTGGGTGCGGACGAGTGGGGGGAATTCGACCGTGAGCGAGCGACGGGGAACCGCCGCGTGCTGGGCGGCCAGAGCGCGCGCCCGGCCGTTCCATTCGTCGACGAGGAGATCCAGCGCGTCGAGGGCCTCCGTGCGACCTCGCCGGCGGGACCCGAACGCCTCATAGACCACCGCCGAGGCCGCGCTCCTGCCCGCCTCCAGGCCGCCCCAGTCCGTGGCGCACTCCTGCTGCCAGCACGCCCACGCCTCCTGAACCAGCCACGAACCACTGGGGCCCGGACCGACGAGAGCCGACCCACCCTCGCCGAGCGCTGGAGCCGGCAGGGCTGCGGCACAGGCCGTATCAAGCAGAACAGCCTCGTCCAGCAGCAAGGCCATGTCCCGACGTGCGCGGTCGACGGCCCCGGCGAGAGAGACCTGCATCGGCTCGACCCACAACGCAAGCCACGGGTACGCCGCCGCGACCGTGTGGCTCTCCAGCAACTGCGCCTGCAGTCGCCGCCACCTTCGGCGCCGTCCCTCACGCGCATCACGCGAGTCCGCCCGTCCCGCCCCCTCCGCAACCGGGCCCGCCTGGAACTCCGCCCCCGTCCTCAACGGCGTCAGAGATGACACCGCCTCAGCGAAGGCGACGAGCGGATGCCCTGCCGGAACCGGCCACGCGCAATGCGTGCACAACTCCCCGACCGCAAAAGTCAGCGGCACTTCCGAACGGTGGACCGCCGGCGCGGATCGCAGCTGCGCGCAATCCGCTTCACCATGAAGCCTTCCCAGACCGGACGACGACCGGAAACACGACAGCGGCAGTTCCTGGAACAACCCCAACGGAACATCAGCCGCGAAGATCTGACCCAACCGAAGCCGGTGCATTTCCTGGCTCAGCATCGCGACCCCAACCCGACAACACAAAGACGCAGAGCGAGTTGCTCGGCGACTGTGACCCGAGCGCTTGGCAACGCTTTCCGGCGCACGGACGGACGAAGAGCTTTCCTTGTCGCACTTTCAAGGGGTGGCAGCAGCTCAGCGAGCACGTCCAGGTTCTGGTGATCGCGTGGTGGTCGCATCGGAACGATCACTCGGTCGAACCGCGAGCGAGCATCCAGGCGCAGAAATCCGGACAAATCTGCACGGATCAGTCGCCGACGGGGAAGATCACGCATGGCACCCGTCAACTCGACAGTGGCGGATCACCCATTCGGGAGGGCCGAACTCCTCCGACCGCGAGGCACCACGCTTGACCATTCGGCCCCAACTCCAGCCTAGCTAAGGCGAGTTGGTTAGCGCCGCCTCACATCAGGCAGCATTCCCGGGCCGGTCAGGGTGCGACCACCATGCGACCACCACCCTGCGACACGCACAAAGAGGCGCTCCCATCATTCCGATGGAAGCGCCCTCCGACCTGCGAAAACTCGCGGTCGGGACGACAGGATTTGAACCTGCGACCCCTTGACCCCCAGTCAAGTGCGCTACCAAGCTGCGCCACGTCCCGTGGTCTCGGTGCCGTGCGGCGGGGCCTGGGGGGCTCTGCCGGTTGGCTTCTCGACCTTGTCTCCGGTTGTCCCGGCGACGTGGAAAACAATACAGCACGTCGGGGGGTGCTCGCTGCCAGGTATCGGGGTGGGGTTGGTCAGGGGGTGGGGTGGCGGGCGTCGTAGGTGAGGAAGGCGGGGCGGCGGGCGGCGAGGAGGAGGACGCAGGCGACGCAGGCGAGGCCGCCGGTGATGACGGAGGTGGCGGGGTTGCTGAGGGCGGCGACGGCGCCGGACTCGAAGTCGCCGAGGCGGGGGCCGCCGGCCACGACGACGATGAAGATGCCCTGGAGGCGGCCGCGCATCTCGTCGGGGGCCGCGACCTGCATCATCGTGTTGCGGAAGATCATGCTGACGGTGTCGGCGCAGCCGGCCACCGCGAGCAGGAGGAGGCCGAGCCAGAGGTTGTGGAGCGCGCCGAAGGCGGCGATGGCGAGGCCCCAGGCGGAGACGGCGGCGAGGATCGCGACGCCCTGGCGGTGGACCCGGCCGACCCAGCCGGAGAAGAGCGCGCCGATCAGGGCGCCGACGGCCGGGGCGGAGACGAGCAGGCCGACGGTGCGGGCGTCTCCGGCGTAGAAGGTGACGGCGATGGCAGGGAAGAGGGCTCGCGGCATGCCGAAGATCATCGCGGCCAGGTCGGCGAGGAAGCTGGTGCGCAGGTTGGGCTGCTCGCGGAGGAAGCGCAGGCCGTCGAGGACGGAGGCGCGGCCCTTGCGTTCGCCCTGCGGCCGCATGGCGGGCAGGCGCCACATGGCGTAGAGGGTGCCGGCGAAGGCGGCGGTGTCGACGAGGTAGGCGGCCTGGGCGCCGAAGGCGCCGATCAGGACGCCGCCGAGCATCGGGCCGACGGTCAGGCCGAGGTTCATGCTGACGGTGTTCAGAGCGTTGGCCGCCGGGAGCTGGTGGGCGGGGACCAGCCGCGGGATCATCGCCGAGCGGGCGGGCGAGCTGAGTGCGAAGAACCCGGCCTGGAGGGCGACCGCCGTGTAGAGGACGGCCACCAGGCCGAGCCCGGCGAGGGCCTGGGCGGCGAGCAGGGCGGAGACGGCGGCCAGGCCGGCCGAGCCGATCAGGCCGAGCTTGCGGCGGTCGACGGTGTCGGCGATGGCGCCGCCGTACAGGCCGAAGGCGACCAGCGGAACGAGGGAGAACAAGCCCACCAGGCCGGTCGCGAAGGCGGAGCCGGTCTGGTCGTAGACCTGGACGGAGACGGCCACGGCGGTCATCTGCTGGCCTATGGAGGACACCGCCTGGCCGGACCAGACCCGGCGGTAGTCGGGGTTCTCCCGCAGCGGGCTCAGATCGGCGAAGGCCCGCCGGTACCAGGGAACACCCGGCGAAGCAGCGGGAGCGGACGGAGCCGGGGGAGCGGACGGAGCGAGCGGAGCGGCGGCCGGGGCGTCAGGGGGTTGGTTGGTCGTCACAACGGTCCATAGTTGCTCCGGCCTCCGCCGAACCCAAAACCGGGTCCGCTTCCCCCGTCCGCCCGCCGCGCCGACCGGGCCCGCTCCCGGTCGGCCGACCACATGGACGACTCAGATGACACAGACGACGCGGACGGCGCGGACGACGCGGACGACGCCGCTCCCGCGCCGCGCCCTACCTGCTCAGCACCTGCTTCTCCCCCGCCTCCACCGCGAAGTCCAGCCGGTTGCCCGGCGGTGGGAACGGGCAGATGAAGTGGTCCGCGAAGGCGCAGGGCGGCAGGTACGCCCGGTTGAAGTCGAGGACGGTCCGGCCGTCCCCGTCCGGCGCCGGCAAGGTGATGAAGCGGAAGCGGTAGGTGTCGATCCCGCTGGTGGCGTCCGCGATGACGCCGGTGAGGCGCTGCCCGGCGCGGCTGACGGTCAGCGTGCGGTGCTCCCCGGCCACGGTGAACTCGATCGTTCCGGTGACCGCCAGCGGGCGGTCCTTGCCGTCCGCGTTCGCGACCAGCACCGACCGCTCCTCCTCCTCGAAGGGGGTGTAGACGGCGGGTACGGCCCATTCGGGGGCGTACGGGTAGGCGGCGATGCCCGCGAAACCCGTCCGGCCGGGTGAGGACGGGTCGAAGACCCGGAGGGCGAGCTCGCCCTCCCGCTCGATCGGAACGAGCAGCAGCTCGCCCAGGGTGGCGGTGTCGGCGGCCGGGTCGGTGTCGGGGCGCAGCAGCACCTCGCCGTCGACCGGACCGTCGGCGCCGTCGACGGTGATACCGTCGGCCGCCACGGCCCGTACCCGGACGCCCTCGGCGTCGGCCCGCCAGCGCCCGGGCAGACCAGGGACCTCGACCGGTTCGAGCCCCAGCCAGTGCGTGCCGGTGAGTGCGAGCTGGCCGTGCGGCGCGCTCACCGACGCCGCCCGCCCGTCACACCAGTGCTTCCAGTCCTCCGCGGCCGTCGCCGTCATCGGTCAACCCTCCCGGTCCGCGGACGGCCCGCCGTTCGAGCCGTCCGTCTCGGTCATCCTGCACAACGCCGGGCGCCGGTACGGATCATTCCCCGGTCTCGGCAAGCCGCCGACCTCGCAAGGAGACTGCAAGGAGCCCGTAGGACACCGCAAGACACGGCAAGGAGCCGCAAGCGGACCGCAACACGGCGGCAGTGCGGCGGCAGCACGACGGTCGGGACACCGGCCCTCAGCCCCTCGGCCCCTCACCCTCAGCCCCTCGGCCCTTCAGGGGTCGGAACAGGCCCTCCTGCACCACCGACACCACCAGCTGCCCGTTCCGGTCGAAGATCTGCCCGCGCGCGAGGCCGCGAGCGCCGTGGGCGATCGGGGACTCCTGCTGGTAGAGCAGCCAGTCGTCGGTCCGGAACGGCCGGTGGAACCACATCGCGTGGTCCAACGAGGCCATGTCGAAGTGCCGGGTGCCCCACAACGGCTCGACGGGGGCGCGGACGGCGTCCAGCAGCGTCATGTCGCTGGCGTACGTCAGGGCGCAGACGTGGATCAGCGGATCGTCCGGCAGCGGGCCGTTGGTGCGCAGCCAGACACCGCTGCGCGCCTCGACGTCCACCAGCTCCTCCTTGCTCCAGCGCAACCGCTCGACGTAGCGGATGTCGAAGGGCTGGCGGCGGCTGATGAACGGGGGCAGCTCGCCGAGCCGGGAGCCGACCTCGTCCAGCGCGCTGGGCAGGTCCTCGGGCGCCGGGACCGACGGCATCGGGTACTGGTGCTCGATGCTGCCCTCCTCCGGTCTGTGGAAGTCGGCGGTCAGCGAGAAGATCGACCGGCCGCCCTGGATGGCGAGCACCCGGCGGGTGGTGAAGGTGCGGCCGTCGCGGATCCGGTCTACCTGGTAGACGATCGGCACGCCGGGCACCCCCGGGCGCAGGAAGTACGCGTGCAGCGAGTGGACGGGGCGCTCGCCCTCGACCGTGCGCCCCGCCGCGACCAGCGCCTGCCCGGCGACCTGCCCGCCGAAGGTGCGCTGCAGCGCCTCCTCGGGACTGCGCCCCCGGAAGATGTTCAGTTCGATCTGCTCCAGGTCCAGCAGATCGACGAGGTCGTCGACGGGGGTACCCATGCGCGCGCTCCCATTCGTGATTCCGATCGAGTTCTCCAGCTCACTCGAATTCTCCGGCGGCCCGGGTCATTCCCGCTCACCGGTCCCGAACGACCGATTCACTCGAACGTGTAAACGAGTGGACAGGCCGACGAACGGCCGAGCACCCTCGAAATGCCCAGCGCCCCAGGACGGGGCGAAACAGGAGGCAGGGGGCACGAGGGCAGAGGCAGGAGACAGGAGGGCAGAGGCAGGAGGCAGGAGGATGGTGGGGTGATCCAGGGTGACTTGTTCGACGACCAACCCGACGACCAACCCGACGACCGGTCCGGCAACTCCCCGGGCGCGGGTGGACCGGCCGCGCGGGTACGGTCCGAGCCCGCCCCCGGAGCCGTCCTGCTCCGCGGCTGGCTGGACCCCGCCGCGCAGCTCCGGCTGGTCGCCGCCTGTCGGGAGTGGGCCCGGCCGCCCGCCGGCCTGCACAGCGTGCGGATGCCCACCGGCGGGGTCATGTCGGTGCGGATGGTCAGCCTCGGCTGGCACTGGTACCCGTACGGCTACGCCCGCGTCGCCGAGGACGGCGCCCCCGTCAAGCCGTTCCCGGCGCTGCTCGGCGAGCTGGCCCGACGGGCGGTGGCGGAGGCGTACGGGGACCGTGTCGGAGAGATCGCGGGCGCGGCGGCGTACGAGCCGGACACCGCGATCGTCAACCACTACCCGCACGGCGCGAAGATGGGCCTGCACCAGGACCGCGACGAGCGCGCGGACGCCCCGGTGGTCTCGCTCTCGCTGGGCGACGACTGCGTCTTCCGGCTCGGGAACACCGAGACCAGGACCAGGCCGTGGACCGACCTGGAGCTGCGCAGCGGCGACCTCCTGGTCTTCGGCGGGCCGGCCCGGTTCGCGTACCACGGGGTGGTCCGAACGCTGCCGGGGACGGCGGACCCGGCGCTCGGGCTGGTGGGGCGGCTCAACGTCACGGTCCGGCAGTCCGGCCTGAACGCATAGGGGCCGAGGGCAGGGGTGTCGGGCCATGCCCCAGCAACCCCAGCTCCCGCGCACAGGACGGCCAGGCCTCCCACCCCTGCCGCCGCACGATCTCCTCCCCGACCATGGTCTGCTCCCGCCGGTTCGCGTGGTCGGGACGGTCGGCGAAGTGCAGGCCGCCGGACTCCACCCAGGTGGGCGGCCCGATCTGCAGGCCGCCGTAGTACCCGTTGCCGGTGTCCGCCCGCCAGTCGCCGCCGCTCTCGCAGTCGGCGAGCTCGTCCCAGACCAGGTCCGCGACCCGCGGCGCCGCGCCCGCCCGGACGCCGCCCGAGACCACGACCGCCGCCACCACCACGGCCATCACCACTACAGCGGCCATCGCCACCGCCACCGCGGCACCCACCCGGGCCTCGGCCCGGAACGCCCGTTCGTCACTCGCATACGGCACGGCAGCCGACCCTAGGCAGCTCGGCCCCGAGCGGGCCGCCACCCGCCCCGACACGCCGGGAACGCCGACAGCCGCTCCCCCGCGTGGCGGAAGAGCGGCCGTGGCACGACCCGAGCCGACCGACGGTCAGCTCATCGGGTCTCAGATGCTCAGCGTCTGACCCGGGAAGATCAGGTCGGGGTTGCCACCGATGACCTTGACGTTGTTCTTGTACAGGTCGTGCCAGTCCAGGCCCTGCGCGGCAGCGATGGAGCTCAGGGTGTCACCGGACTTGACGGTGTAGTTGCCCTTGGCGGGCTTGGCGCCGTCGGAGCCCTTCCAGGACTTGGCGGCGTCGGCCTTCGGCGCAGCGGCCTTCGGGGCGTCAGCCTTCGGCGCGGCAGCGGCCTTCGGGGCGGCCGCGGCCTTCGGGGCGGCAGCCTTCGGCGCGGGGGTCTGCGCCGGCTTGGCGGCGGAGGAGCCGGCCGTGGTGTCGACGGCGGCCGGGGCGCCACCCTTGGTCAGGCCCGCCTTGACGGAGCAGACCGGCCAGGCACCGGGGCCCTGCGAGGCGAGGACCTTCTCGGCAACGGCGATCTGCTGCGCCTTGGTGGCGAGGTTGGCCTGCGCGGCGTAGGCGGTGCCACCGTACGCGGCCCACGTGCTGGAGGTGAACTGCAGACCGCCGTAGAAACCGTTGCCGGTGTTGATGGCCCAGTTGCCGCTGCTCTCGCACTGGGCGACGGCGTCCCAGGTGGAGACGGGCGCGGCAGAGGCCGAGGTGGCCGTGACGAGGCCGGCCACCGGCAGGGCCGCGACAGCGGCACCCGCCACGACGGCCATCCGAACGCGGTTGCGCTTGGTGGCAGCGGTGGTGGCAGCGGCGTTCTCGTTACGGAAGGTCATGGGGTTCCTCTCGACAGCCCCGGGCGGGCATGCGGAACCAGACCCTGGAGAGGGCCGCGTTTCGCTTGCCGCGTCCGTCGGACGGCCGTGCACGTGTCGGACGTGCCGCTGCCGCCCCGGCCACCCAGCCGCTCGCCGGCGACCTGTTCGAGCGATCGCGTCGGTGGGCACCTGCCGCGCCCGGCGGGACCGGGGGGCGGTGCGTCGGGGGTGAGCCCGGGTGGCGCTCGTTGCGCCGCCAAAGAAGCTACGAGCCGGTCACCACGGAAACCAAAACTCCACCGGTCTGCCCAGCTCAGCAGCGGGTTACCGGCGGTAACGACCATCGATTCATGACCTAAATGTCCGATTTGGCCGTCATTTCCTAGATCAAACATCGAGGATCCGTGACTCACCTCACTGCTTCATTCCGGCAGTCCTGTCCCCGACATCGACACATTGCGACCACGGGAACACGTCCGGCGATCGGATCCGGGGCAATTCCCGTCAGCCTCGACGGGCACCCGTGACGCCTGACACAGGGGCCCGTTGGGCATGGCGACCTCCCCGAGTCCGCCCCCGTGACCCCAACCGCACCCATCCGAGGAGACCCTGTGCCGCGCATGCTCGACGTCAGCGACGAGGTCCGGTCCGAGATCGGCGACGACGAGGCCGACCGCCTGCTCGGCGGCGACCGCGCCCCCGACAGCTACGAATGCACCTCCTGCCGCACGCCCGGCGACACCCACGCGGAGCCCACCAGCACCGTGCTGTTCGTCGGTGACGAGACCGCCGTCCTGGCGTTCGCCCACGCCCGATGCATCCCGTCCCAGGTCGTGCCGGTCGCCGAGGAGCAACTGGCCGGCGCCGTCCGCAGCATCAGCCAGTCCCACACCGCCGGGCCGGACCTGACGGCCCCTGCCCCGGACTTCGCCGTCCCCGCACCGGACTTCGCGGTCCCCGCACCGGACTTCACGATCCCCACCCCGGACTTCGCCGTCCCGGCGCAGGGCGCCGCCGGGGCCCCGCCCCAGCCGGCCGCCCCCGGCCAGGCCGCCATCCTCGGCATCACCTGTGGGCTCGTCCTGCACGGCAAGGTCGGTCACGCCTCGCTGGTGGTCGAACCCACCGGCCCGGTCGGCCGCCCCGGCAGCACCTCCGGCGAGGACGAGTTCCTCGACCTGCTCCAGGACGCGGGCTTCCAGCGGGTCGGCGACCTCGACGTGACCCCGGAGCAGCTGCCCGGCTGGTCCGTCCTGGTCGCCATGGGCAAGCTGCACGCGATCCTCCAGCCCGCCGCGGCGGGCGGCAGCACCGGCTGGTGGCAGGCGCACCAGCCGCTCCAGGTCACCGACGCCTGGCGGATGGCCGCAAGCCAGCTCTCCGAGGTGACCATGTACGCCGTCCCGGCCGGCATGGTCGGCCGCCAGCCCCGCGAGGACCTGCTGCGCCAGGCGCTGGAGCGGGCGGTGGCGCTGGGTCAGGTGGTCGCCGCCTCCCTCCCGCTGGCCGGCACCTGATCCACTCCGGTGCTTCGGACGGTGGCCGCGAACCGACCCGGGTCAGCGGCCACCGTCCGGAGCATCCGGCGCACGCCCGCCGTCCGGTCCCCAGGCCCGCTCACCGGACGCCCACGCCGCTCTGCCCGCCCCGCCCCACGCGGCGCCGCCGACAGCCTCCCCGGCCCCGCGGCTGCCCCACGCGGCCCCGCCGTCCGCCGAACGCCCCGCATCCCCCGCCGCCTCTCACTCGTTGGCTCCTACGTGTACAGCTACGACGTCTCCGTGGCCGCCGGACGGTCCACCACCTCAGCCCGCTCGATCCCGGGCATGCGCCCGTCGTACGACGCGGAGCACCCGCACTCGACGACCCCGATCTACGACGAGCTGTACTCCGAGTACCGCCGACTCTTCCGCGCCCTGCCCGGCGACCGCTCGGGCGAGGAGGACCTGAGGTTCACGGGCTTCGCGATCCGAGACGGTCACCCGTTGCTCGGCGAACAGCGCTCGTACCCGCACCCGCCCCAGCAGCAGAGCTTCCACACCTACGCGGGCCAGTCGTCCGGCCTCCCCCAGTTCATGCCGGCACAGTCACAGCACACCCCCACCCCCAGCCCCGACCCCACCACGACCACGACCACGACCACGACCACGACCACGACCACCGACGCCGCCGTCCCCTCCACCCGCACCGGTGACGGCCACGGCCAGAGCCACGGCCACGCCCCGCCCTCCTCCCCCCAGTTCACCAACGGCCAGGGCTGGGTCGCCGCCGGCTACCTCGATCCGCTCCCGCCCGCGACCCCCGCCCCGCCCCCGGCGCCCTCCCCGGTGCTCGGCACGGTCACCGACCTCGCCGCCGCCCAGTCCACCGGCGGCCGCCACCGCCAGATGCTCTCGCTCCCCCCGGGCCGCGTCGGCGGCGACCACCACTGACCCGGCCGTTCGGCGAAGCCCGGAAACGGCCGAGGGCCCCGCCACCACCGGTGACAGAGCCCTCGGCCGTACTGCCGACTACCGCTACTACTGCTACTTCTTCTTGCGCTTCTCCCGAACCCGCACCGAGATCGAGATCGGCGTCCCCACGAACCCGAACTCCTCGCGCAGCCGGCGCTCGATGAAGCGCCGGTAGCCCGCCTCCAGGAAGCCCGAGGCGAACAGCACGAAGCGCGGCGGCCGGATGCCCGCCTGGGTGCCGAACAGGATGCGCGGCTGCTTGCCGCCCCGGATCGGGTGCGGGTGGGCGGCCACCAGCTCGCCGAGGAAGGCGTTCAGGCGCGCGGTCGGGATGCGGGTCTCCCAGCCCTCCAGCGCGGTCTCGATCGCCGGGACGAGCTTCTCCATGTGCCGGCCGGTCTTGGCCGAGACGTTGACGCGCGGGGCCCACTGCACCTGGACGAGGTCGCGCTCGATCTCGCGCTCCAGGTAGTAGCGGCGCTCCTCGTCGAGCTGGTCCCACTTGTTGTAGGCGACGACGACGGCGCGCCCGGCCTCGACGGCCATCGAGATGATCCGGGTGTCCTGCTCGGCGAGGGTCTCACTGGCGTCGATCAGGACGACCGCGACCTCGGCCTTCTCCAGCGCGGCGGAGGTGCGCAGCGAGGCGTAGAAGTCGGCGCCGGCGGTCAGGTGGACCCGACGGCGGATACCGGCGGTGTCCACGAACTTCCAGGTCTTGCCGCCGAGTTCGATCATCTCGTCGACCGGGTCACGGGTGGTGCCGGCCAGCTCGTTGACGACCACCCGCTCCTCGCCGGCGACCTTGTTCAGCAGGCTGGACTTGCCGACGTTGGGCCGGCCGATCAGCGCGATCCGGCGCGGGCCGCCGGGGGCGGCGTCGCCGAAGGTCTGCGGCGGGGCCTCGGGCAGCGCGGCCATGACGGCGTCCAGCAGGTCGCCGGAGCCACGGCCGTGCAGCGCGGAGACGGGGTACGGCTCGCCCAGGCCGAGCGACCACAGGTAGGCGGCCTCGGCCTCGGTGGACGGGCCGTCGACCTTGTTGGCGCACAGGACGGTCGGCTTGCCCGCCCGGCGGATGATCTTGATCAGGGCCTCGTCGGTGTCGGTGGCGCCGACGGTGGCGTCCACGACGAACAGCACCGCGTCGGCCTGCTCGATGCCCAGCTCGGCCTGGGCCGCGACCATGGCGTCGATGCCGAGGACGTCGATCTCCCAGCCGCCGGTGTCGACCACCTTGAAGCGCCGGCCGTTCCAGCTGGCCTCGTAGGTGACCCGGTCGCGGGTGACGCCCGGCTTGTCCTCGACGACGGCCTCGCGGCGGCCGATGATGCGGTTCACCAGCGTCGACTTGCCGACGTTCGGGCGGCCGACGACGGCCAGCACCGGCAGCCGGACGTGCTCGGCGCCGTCCACGCCGTCGAAGCCGTCGAGGTCGAAGCCCTCCTCGGCGGCGAGGGCCATGAACTCGGCGTAGTCGGCGGCGTCCAGCTCACCGGGGCCAGTGGCGGAGTGCTCTGCGGTCATGTTCGTCTGTTCCGTTTCCCGGCCCGGCCCTTCCCAGGGGCGCGCCGTGCGTACCTGCCCCGAGGGGGCAGCGCGATGGTTTCCGCCGCGGCGCCTCGCCGGCCCGCGGTTCGTTCAATGGTCGCCTGACCAGCCGAGTCATCCAACCAGCTGTTCAGACCGACGACAGTCCCGCCCGCTCCTCCACCAGCGCGGCGATCCGGTCGATCACCTGCTCCAGGGTGAGCTCGCTGGTGTCCACCAGCACGGCGTCCGCGGCCTGGGCCAGCGGAGCCGTCTCGCGCGAGGAGTCGGCGGCGTCGCGGCGGGCGAGGTCGGCGGCCATCGCGGTGATGGTCGCCTCGTCCACTCCCTTGGCGCGCAGCTCGGCCGCCCGGCGCTCGGCCCGGGCCGCCTCGGAGGCGGTCAGGAACACCTTGACGGTGGCCTGCGGGAACACCACGGTCCCCATGTCCCGGCCCTCGGCGACGATGCCGCGCTCGGCGATCTCGGCGCAGCCGCGCTGCAGCTCGACCAGCCGGGCCCGCACCGCCGGCACCGCGGCCACGGCGCTGACCTGCGAGGTCACCTCGGGACCCCGGATCGGGCCGGAGACGTCCCGGCCGTCCACGGTGATGGTCGGACCGTCGGCGTCCGTACCGGACACGATCACGGGCTTGCCGCATGCGACGGCCACCGCCTCCGCGTCGGTCACGTCGACGTCGTTGGCCAGCATCCACCAGGTCATCGCCCGGTACATGGCGCCGGTGTCCAGGAAGCTCAGGCCCAGCCGGGCGGCGACCGCCCGCGAGACGGTCGACTTGCCGGAGCCGGAGGGTCCGTCGATGGCGACGACGACCGGGGCGTACGCTCGGTCGGCAGTGTCCACGGGGCGAACCTCTCTCTGAGCATGGAAGCCGGCGCCTGCGCGGGCGGACGGCCGGGGATTGTCTCCCTCAAGGTTAATGGACCGCCGCCCGACCCCGTCCCGCCCCCGTCCCGCCCCTGTCCCGCCCCCCTTCCGGCCCGGTCAGCGCAGGGACATCGCCGCAGGGACATCGGCGCAGGACCGTCACCGCAGGGCCGCCACCGCAGGGCCGTCACCGCACCTCACCACTGCGACGTCCGCGCCAACGCGCTCGCCAGATCGGGCCCGAGCGAGAGCTCCCGCTGCGCGAGGCCGTCGGGAAACAGCATCCCCGCGTACCAGTCGTCGTCGTCCGCACACCGGAGGAGGTAGAAGACCGAGAAGCGGACGACGGCCACCGCCCTGCCCAGCGGCTCACCGCCCCCGTCCACGACGCGAACGCCGTCCGTGCTCACCGGCCTGGCCCACTCCGACCCGCTGACCTCCCGCACCCGCTCGATCGTCCACCCCTCCGGCAACTGCGCCGCCGCCAGCTCCGCCTGCTCGGCCGCCGGGTCCAGGGCTTCCCGCACGACCTCCAGCACCGCGTTCCCCAGCCGGGGCCGCACGTACTCGCCGTCCCGCTCGATCCCGAGCACCCCGCCCACGAAGGCCGTCCGACTGGTCCCGGCCGGCGTCCGCCACTCGAAGGGCACCTTCGAGACGTGCGACGGGAAGGCGTTCTCCTCGAACCGCACCCGCCCGTCCCGCCAGCGGAAGTCCGTGCGCGGCTCCGGCCCCGAGAGCGTCTGGGTGTGGGCGAAGAAGGCGGTGATCCACCCGGAGACGAAGTCCCCGCCGGACTCCGAGTCCCACTTGTACAGCGAGCGCCAGAACTCCTCGTCCACCGGTCCGCCCGCCGCCGTCGCCGCGATCTCCGCCAGCACCCGGTGCAACTCGGCGAACCACGGCCCGAGCGGCTCGAACCAGCCCGCGAGCTCCCCGACCCGCGCCTCCAGCAGCGCCCAGTCCTCGGCCGTGCCCTCCAGCCGGACCTTCGGGATGCCGCAGCGGGTCTCCCAGCGGAAGTCGTAGTACGGGCTGACCACGTCCATCAGCGCCACCAGCGCCGAGGCCTCGTCGTCCGGCGTCGTGGTGGAGAAGCCCGGCCGGAACAGCTCCACCAGCTCGGCGCCCAGCGCCGCCGTCAGCGGCTCCCGGACCAGCCGCAGCGACCGCCCCCAGTCGGCGTCCGCGTCGACTCCGCCCGCCGCTCCGGCCGGTGTGTCGTCCCGCACGGTGAGCACCCGTTCCCGGCCCGCCGCGGCGAACAGCGCCCGGTAGCGCGGCGGGTACATCCGTACGTGCACCGTGACCTCGTGCACCACGCGTACCAGAGCACGTCCGGCGACAGGCTCAGCGGCAGGTGATCCGCGAAGGCCGCGTGGCCCGCAGCAGCAGACTGCAGGTCGGCTCCGGCTCGACGCGCTCCCAATCGTCGGGCTGCGGATCGTCGAGCTGCGGGCGGACCGGCCGGGGCGGCTCGACCATCGCCGTCACAGTGCGGTGGCGGATCAGGAACTCCCCGCCCGCCACCGCCCGCAGGAACCGCTCGTTCCCGAGGTCCACCGGCTCACCGGCCGAACCCCGCCGGGTCTCCCCCAGCGGCAGTTCGACGATCACTCCCGCTCCCCCTCCCCACCCGCCCCCGGCGGCTACGAATGCGCCTTCCCCCGCCGGCCGTCAGTCCCGAACGCTCCAGCCGCCCGCGCGCAGCGCCGCCGTCAGCCGCTTGACCGACATCGGCGCGACCGACAGCTGGACGAAGCCGACCTGCTGCCCGTCCGAGTGCTCGATGAGGACGTCCTCGATGTTGACCCCGGCCTCGCCGACCTCCCCGAACAGCCGGCCCAGCTCGCCCGGCTGGTCCCCGAGCACCACCGCGACGGTCTCGTACCGGGTGGGCGGGGCGCCGTGCTTGCCGGGGATGCGGGCCTGGCCGGTGTTGCCGCGCCGCATGACCGCCTCGATGCCCTCGGCACCGGCCCGGCGCTCGCCCTCCTCCTCGGCCGCCAGGGCACGCAGCGCGATGACGGTCTCACCGAGGTCGCCGGCGACCTCCTCCAGCACGTCCGCGACCGCGCCCGCGTTGGCGGACAGGATGTCGACCCACATCGCCGGGTTGGAGGCGGCGATCCGGGTCACGTCGCGCACGCCCTGGCCGGAGAGCCTTATGGCCGTCTCGTCCGCGTTCTCCAGCCGGGCCGCGACCAATGAGGAGACCAGCTGCGGGGCGTGCGAGACCAGGGCCACGGCCCGGTCGTGCGCGTCCGCGTCCATCACGATCGGCACCGCTCCGCACAGCGCGACGAGCTCCAGCGCGGCGTTGAGCGTGTCGGTGTCGGTGTCGGCGGTCGGGGTGAGCACCCAGGGACGGCCCTCGAACAGGTCGGCGCGGGCGGCCAGCGGCCCGGAGCGCTCGCGGCCGGCCATCGGGTGACTACCGATGTAGTGGACGGTGTCCAGGCCGAGGGCGGCGATCTCACTTCGTGGGCCGGACTTCACGCTGGCCACGTCGGTGTACCAGTGCGCCAGGTTGCGGCGCTGGCAGTCCGCGAGCACCTTGCCGACCAGGGCCGGCGGGACGGCGATGATCGCCAGGTCGACCGGCCCCTCGGCCGGTTCGGTGATGCCTGCGCCGAGCGACTCGGCGGTGCGGGCGGCGTCCGGGTCGGCGTCCTCCAGATGGACGGTCAGCCCGCGTGCGGCCAGGGCCAGGGCTGCGGAGGTGCCGATCAGTCCGGTGCCGACGACGACGGCAGTGCGCATGGCGGGTGGCTCTCCTCGATCACGGTTCTCGACTGGACGGTTCTCGCTGGCGGTGCTCAACAGGTGCCACGGTCCCAACGGGTGCCGCACCGCCAGAACCGGCCGGGAGCACCCGCGCCCCATCCTCCCATCCGACGGCCCGCGAAAACCCCTGACCCCGCCAACCCCACCAACCCCGGGCCCCACCAGCCGATCGCGCCCGGGCCCCGGCACCCCCGGCGCCCCCCGGCAACCATCACGCCCCCGCCCTCGTCCCCTACGGTGCACACGCCGCGCCCCGGGAAATCCGGCGACGCCCGGCCCCGAGCGGGGCACACTGGCCGCCGGGGGGCGGCGGGGCGAGCCGCGGCACACCGGACGCGAACGAAGGGGTTGCGCATGGACGATCAGCACAGCAGTCACACCGGGCCGACCGAACCGCCGACCGTACCGGCCCACCCGTCGGTCCTGGACTCCGTCGTGGTGTACGCCGAGGGCGCGGTGTGCCGCCGCCGGGCCACCGTCCCGGTCCCTCCCGGCGGACGGCTGCGGCTGACCGGCCTGCCCGGCTCGCTGGACGCCGACTCGCTGCGCGCCCGAGTGCTCGCCGGCCCGGTCGGCACGGCGGTCGTCGAGGCCCGTCTGGAGACCGTCGCCGAGCTCCACGATTCCGACGAACTACCGCGGATGCGCCGTGAGTTGGACGAGGCCATGGAGCGCCAGGGCGCACTGAACGAGCGCCACCGGGTGGTCCGGACCGCGATCGCCGAGACCGCCGCGCTGCGCGCCGTCCCGCCCCAGCGCCGCCGCGACGAACCGCTGCGCCGCACCCCCGCCGACGCCTGGCTGGAACTCGCCGACTTCGTCGACGAGCGGCTGGCCCGCCTCCAGGAGCGCGCCGAGCAGCTCACCCGGGAAATCGAACTCGCGGAACACGAACGCCAGTTGGCCGCCGACCGACTGGAGCGCGCGTCCACCGCCGGGCGGACGGAGCCGGTCCAGGCCACCGACACCGTGGTGCTCACCCTGGCCACCGGAACCCGAGCCGACCCCGAGGGCACCGAACAGCCCGGACCGGCCACGCAGGTGGAACTGGAGCTGGAGTACGGCGTCCCCGCCGCCCGCTGGGTGCCCGCCTACCGCCTCAGCCACCGCACCGGCGCCGACACCGCCCACCTGGTCCTGCGCGCCGCCGTCGCCCAGCACACCGGCGAGGACTGGACCGGCGTACGGCTCGCCCTGTCCACCGCCGACCTGGAGCGCCGCACCGACCTGCCCCGGCTGTCCTCGCTGCGGATCGGCCGCAGCCAGCCGGCCCCGCCGCCCTCCGGCTGGCGCGAGCCCCCGGCCGGCCTGTCCGACCTCTTCACCGGCTACGACGCGGCCGCCGCCGACCGACCCGTCACCCCCCGCCCCGGCACCCCGATCCCGGTCGCCGCCTTCGGTCCCGAGCCCGCCGTGTTCGCCGGGCCCGCCGAGCCCGCCGAGCGCCGCCGCAGGCCCCAGGCCGGAGGCGCCCGGCCCGCCGCCAGCGCCGACCTCGGCCCGGACGAGGCGGCACCGGCCGGCCCGCCCGTCGGCGGATCGCTCGGCGTCCGGGAGCCGGTCCCCATGCCCCCACCGCCAGGCTTCGCCGGCTACGGCGCCCCACCCGCCGCGAGCGCCCCCGCACCCGCACCGACCGCAACCACACCGACCGCCCCCGCACCCCAGGCCCCCGGCAGCGCCCCCGTGCCCCAGTCCTTCGGCGGCGCCCCGCCGCAGAAGGCCCTCCGCCGCGCCGCCATCCCGCCCGCGGCCACCGGCCTCGCCCCCGACGCCGTCCTGCTCGACTACCCCGGCCTCCGGCTGGCCGGCCCCGACGACCCCACCGACCGCCGCGGCACCCTGCGCCCCGACCCGGCCCGGGTCGAGCGCGCCGAGCTGGAACGCTTCCTCCCCGGCGGCCCCGGCGGCGCCCGGCTGCGCGACCTCCCGCTCCCCCGCCACGCCGTCCCACCCCGCCGGTCGGCCGGCTCCTTCGACCACCGTTTCGACGCCGCCGCCCCCGCCGACATCCCCTCCGACGGCACCTGGCACTCCGTCACGGTCGACGAGATCCCGCTCTCCGTCAGCCCCGAGTACGTCACCGTCCCCGCCGTCGAGCAGAAGGTGTACGCGACCCTGGTGCTCGCCAACCGCACCGACCGCGCCGTGCTGGCGGGCCCGGTCGAGGTCACCGTGGACGACGAGTTCCTGCTCACCGCCGCCCTGCCCACCCTCGCCCCCGGCGAGACCCGACACCTGGGCATCGGCGTGACCGAGAGCATCGAGGTGGCGCGCCGCACCGAGCTGCACGAGTCCGCCACGGGCATGCTGAAGGGCAACAGCACGGTGCTCGACCACCGGGTGCACGTCCAGCTCGCCAACCGGCTCGGCCGCGCCGTCACGGTCGAGGTCCGCGAACGCGTGCCGCTCGCCTCCGACGCCGAGATCCGGATCGAGGAGCGCGCCGACTGGCACGCGCCGGCCGTCCCCAGCCCGGAGTGCCCGCCCGGCACCCGGCTCTGGCGGATCGAACTGCCGCCGGGCGGCCGCACCGAGCTGGACGGCGGTTACCAGATCAAGATCCCGGCCGGAAAGGCCATCGTCGGCGGAAACCGGAGGAACTGACAACAGATGACCGAAGAGACCGTCCCTCTCCCCGTCACCGCCGTCACCTGCCTGGAGGACCGCGCCCAGGTCGAACGCGCGGTGACCGTCGAGCTCGCCGGGGGCGTCCAGCGACTGCGGCTGGGCCCGCTCACCGCCCTCGCCGTCGACCGCACCCTGCGGGCCGAGTCCGCCGCCCCCGGCACCCGGGTGCTGGAGGCCCGGCTGGTGCGCACCTGGACCCCGCGCGCCCCGCTGCCGCCCGGCCCGGAGGACTCCGCGCTGCGCCACCGGCTGCACGAACTGGAGGCCGAGTCCCGGCTGGCGGAGCAGACCCGGGCCCGACTGGAGGCCCGCCTCGCCCTGCTCGCCCAGCTGAGCACCGACCTGCTGCGCGAGGTCGGCGAGGGCGCCGGCGTCGGCGAGATCGAGCGCACCCGCTGGGCCCGCGAGCTGGACCGGGTGGACGCCGAGCGCGAGCGCTACGGCGAGGAGCTGCGCGCCATCCACTCCCGGCTGCGCCGGCTGGACCAGGAACGCTCGCAGGCCCTGCTGGCCCTGGACCGGGCCGAGGAGGAGCCCGCCGAACTGCTCGCCCACCTGGAGCTGACCGTCGAGGCCGAGCGGCCCGGCCCGACCGGGCTGACCGTCCACCACCTGGTGCCCTGCGCCCTGTGGCGCCCGTCCTACCGCGCCACCCTGGACGGCGGCGACCTGCGCCTGGAGTCGGAGGCGGTGGTCTGGCAGCGCACCGGCGAGGACTGGACCGGCGCCCGGCTGACCTTCTCCACCGCCCGGTCCGCCCTGGCCACCGATCCGCCCGCGCTCACCGAGGACCGGCTGACCCTGCGCGAGCGCACCGACGAGGAGCGCCGCACGGTCGAGGTCGAGCTGCGCGAGGAGGAGGTCGGCACCCTCGGCCCGGGCGCCGCCGTCCCCGGTCTGGACGACGGCGGCGAGGTGCGGGTGCTGCCCGCCCCCGCCCCGGCCACCGTCCCCTCCGACGGCCGGGCGCACCGGGTCCCGCTGGGCGCCTTCACCGGCCCGGCGAAGACCGAGTACGCCTGCGCCCCCGAGCTGTCCCCGCTGGTCACCCAGGTGGTCCGGTTCCGCAACGCGGCCGGGCACCCGCTGCTGGCCGGCCCGGTCGAGCTGGTGCGCGGCAGCGGCTTCACCGGGCGCGGAGAGCTGCGCTTCACCGCCGCCGGCGCCGAGGCCGAGCTGTCCTTCGGCGGCACGGACGGCTACCGGGTGGTCCGGGAGACCGACGAGCGCCAGGCCACCGCCGCCCTGAGCGGCCGCCAGACCACCAAGCGCACCGTCCAGGTGCACCTGTCCCGCTTCTCCGGCCCGGAGGAGCGCGACGAGCAGCTGGTCACGGTGCGCGAACGGGTCCCGGTCTCCGAGGTGGCCGCGGTGGAGGTGCGGCTGCGCAAGGAGGAGTGCTCCCCGGCTCCGGACTCCTTCGACGCCGAGGGCATCGTCCGCTGGGACGTCCCGCTCGGTCCGGGCGCCCGACGCAGCCTCACCCTGGTGTACGAGATCTCCGCCTCGGCCAAGGTGGCCGGACTGTGAGGCCCGGCCCCGAGGCCCGGCCCCGCGACCCGGCCGTGAGGCCCGGCTCCCAGTGACGACCGCTCAGGACCGGAATCGGAACCCGAAAGCGGGTACAAAAGGAACATGATCCTCCACCTCGCACCCCTGGACGACTGGCTGTCCGACCCCGGCCGCCCGTACGCCACCGCGTCCCTGCTCACCGACGGGTTCATCCACTGCTCGGCGGACGAGCAGACGGCGCTCGCGGTGGCCAACGCCTTCTTCGCCGACACCCCGGACCCGCTGATGGTGTTGCTGATCGATGAGGCACTGGTGGAGCCGATGGTCAAGTGGGAGGCGCCGCACGGCGCCCCGCCGCCCGGCGCCACCCCCGGGGTCCTGTTCCCGCACATCTACGGCCGGCTGAACCGCACCGCCGTGGTCGGCTTGGAGAAGGTCGAGCGCGGCCCGGACGGCCGCTGGTCCTCCCTCAGCCCCTGGAGCTGAGGAACCACGAGCTGACGAACCCCCGGCCGCTCACAGCCACCCCCGCTCCCGGGCCGCCATCCCGGCCTGGAAGCGGGTGGTGGCGCCCAGTGACCGCATCAGGGCCTGCAGCCGCCGCTGGGTGGTCCGGGCGCTCCAGCCCAGCGAGCGGGCGATCGACTCGTCGGTCAGCCCGGCGGCGAGCAGGCCGAGCAGCTTGCGGTGGTCGGCGTCCGGCTCCGCCGACGCCGCCTCTCCCGTGCCGATCGCGGCCTGCAGCTGTACGGCCCGTTCCCACTCCGCCTCGAACAGCGTGTCCAGCGCCTGGAGCAGCGCCGAGGGGTGGATCACGTAGGCCGCGTCCAGCACGCTGTCGCCGACGCTGATCGGGATGATCGCCATCCGGTCGTCCGAGATGATCATCTTCATCGGCAGCGTAGGCCGCACCCGCGCCTGCTCGCCGTCCGCGACGCCGACCATGATGTTCTTCTCCAGCCGGCCCGGCCAGGCCACCGCGTCCCGGTCGTAGATCGTCCGGAACCTCAGCCCCTCCCGCAGCCGCCGCCGCTGCAGCGGCATCGCCGCCACCGGGTCCTGGATGTACGGCGGGCGGTCGAAGCCGCGCACCTGGTACTGGCTGGTCCCGGTGATGTGCTCCAGCCGCTGGGCGATCGCCTCGCCACCGGTCAGCACCTCCACCGAGTGCGCCGGGTCGGTGTAGCGGGAGGCCTCCCGGAAGGCGTCCATCAGCCGGTGCATCTCGGCCCGGGCGTGCCGCAGTTCGGACTCCCGGTGGCCGATCAGGGTCCCTATCGCGACGTCCGGGGCGACCGGCAGGTAGCGCTCCCGGTCCACCGGCGCCCGGGTGGCCATCCCCTGCTGCGCCAGCCGGTCCAGCGCGCGCACGCACTGCTGGAACGTCAGGGCGCAGCTCTCGGCCAGCTCCTCCGCGGTGGACTGCGGATTGGCCACCAGCGCCGCGTACACCTGCCCGTCCGGCTCGGCCAGTCCCAACGGGCCGAGCGCGTGCCCGGCGGACCGCCCCAGTGCTGCATCGGACACGACGCCGTCTCCCCCTGTTCGCCCCGGAGCACCCCCTCCGACGCCGTGCTGGCGCAGTCCCGCCACTCGGCGGGCCGGTGCTCCGGTGGCCATCCTCGGCCACGGATCATGACGCTGACAAGGCCGTGACCAGCGGTTGCGTCCCGGCTCACAGCCAACGCCGGAGGGTCCCCCGCCACCACGGGCGGGGGACCCTCCGAAGAAGTCCGGGTGAACCGCCGGTTACAGACCGACCTCGCGCATCAGCTGGCCGACCTCCGGGTTGGTCAGCCGGCGCAGCCACCCCGACTTCTGGTCGCCGAGCGCGATCGGACCGAAGTGGGTGCGCACCAGCTTCTCGACCGGGAAGCCGACCTCGGACAGCATCCGGCGGACGATGTGCTTGCGGCCCTCGTGGAGGGTCACCTCGACCAGGTAGTTCTTGCCGACGTTGGAGACGACCTTGAAGCTGTCGGCGCGGGCGTAGCCGTCCTCCAGCTCCACGCCCTGGGCCAGCTGCTTGCCCAGATCGCGCGGGATCGGGCCCTGGATGGCGGCCAGGTAGGTCTTGGTCACGCCGTACTTGGGGTGGGTGAGGCGGTGGGCCAGCTCGCCGTGGTTGGTGAGCAGGATGATGCCCTCGGTCTCGGTGTCCAGCCGGCCGACGTGGAACAGCCGGGTCTCCCGGTTGGTCACGTAGTCGCCCAGGCACTGGCGCCCGTCCGGGTCCTCCATGGTGGAGACCACACCGGCCGGCTTGTTCAGCGCGAAGAACAGGTAGGACTGGGTGGCGACGGTCAGGCCGTCCACCTTGATCTCGTCCTTCTGCGGGTCGACCCGCTTGCCCTGCTCGGTGACCCGCTTGCCGTTGACCTCGACCCGGCCCTGCTCGATCAGCTCCTCGCAGGCGCGCCGGCTGCCGATGCCCGCCCGGGCCAGCACCTTCTGCAGGCGCTCGCCCTCGGGCTCGCCGAAGGTCTTGGGCAGCTTGACGGCCGGCTTGTCGTGCCGGGCGAGGACGGCGTCCTCGATCCTGGCCTGCAGCTCCCGCGAGCGCTGCGGCTGGCGGCGCGGGTCGCCCGGGGCGCCCTGGCCCTCCCGGCGCGGGCGCGGGGCCGGACCGGGGCGACGGCCGGCGAAGCCGCCGCGCGCCGGGGTGGCGTTGGGGCCGCCGCCGTACTCGGGGCGGTCGTACTTGCGCTCCTCGGGCCGCAGCGGGCGGTCCGGGTAGCGGCGGTCGTCGCGCCGGTCGTCCCGGCGGCCGCCGTCCCGCCCGTACGAGCCGCCGCGCGAACCCGAGCCCGAGCCCGAGCCGCCGCCGTACGAGCCGCCGCGACCGCTGCCGCCGCCGTACGAACCGCCGCGCGAGCCCGACCCCGAGCCGCCGCGACCGCTGCCGCTGCCGCCGCCGTAGGAGCCGCCCCGGCCCCCGCCCTGTCCGCCGCGACCGCTGCCGCCGCCGCTGCCGTTCCTGCCGTTGCCACTGCTACGCATCAAAGTGTCCGTACGTCGTTCCGTCTGGGATGTGCGGTCGTCTCGGCCGACCTCACCTCCCCCTACCGATCGTGCGTTGCCCGACCGGCCTCGCCACTGCCGTCCGCGGCCTGCACGGCAGCGGCGGCGACCGCCTCCGCGATCATCGTGCCCTCCAGGGACTCCGCTTCCACGTCGTCGACCTCGGGCAGGAAGGGAGCGAGCTCCGGCAGCTCGTCCAAGCCGCGGAGCCCCATCCGTTCCAGGAAGTAGTTCGTCGTCCGATACAGGATCGCACCTGTTTCAGGCTCGGATCCGGCCTCTTCCACCAGTCCTCGCTGTACCAGGGTACGCATCACGCCGTCACAGTTCACACCGCGGACGGCGGAAACCCGTGATCTGGACACCGGCTGCCGGTAGGCGACCACCGCCAGGGTCTCCAGCGCGGCCTGGGTCAGCCGGGCCTGCTGGCCGTCCAGCAGGAAGCGGTCGACGGCCGCGGCGCAGGTGTCCCGGCTGTAGAACCGCCAGCCGCCGGCCACCAGCCGCAGGTCGAACCCGCGTCCCTGGGCGGTGTACTCGGCGGCCAGCTCGCGCAGCGCCCGCGCCACCTCGGCCCGCGGCCGCTCCAGCGACCCGGCCAGCCGCTCCTCCCCGACCGGCTCGTCGACGACCATCAGGACGGCCTCCAGCTCGGCCCTCAGCCCCGGCCCGGCCGGCTCCTCCGCAGCACCGACGGGCTCCTCGGGAACACCTGCCGGCTCCTGCCCGGGAGCACCGGAAGTCGACGGAGCCGACTTCCGGTGCACCACCCGGGGCTCGCCCTCCCCCTGGCCCGGCGCCGCCGACCCGGCCGCCGGCTCCGGCAGCAGCGCGAAGGCCGGCTCCAGCCACTCCTCTGCCCGGGGCCGCCCCGGCAGCCCGAGCGGGCGCCGCACCGGCCGCCCGCCGTCGTTCCCGCCGCTCATCGCCGCCCGCCCTCCTCCTGGGACCGCTCCGGCTCACCCGCCGGCCGGTCGAACTCGTCGGTCACCTCGACCGCGCCCCGGCCCTCCTCGGCCACCCAGCGCACCCGTAGCTCGCCGAGCGCCTCCGGCTGCTCGAAGGCCAGCACCCGCTCCCGGTACAGCTCCAGCAGTGCCAGGAAGCGGGCGACCACCACCAGGGTGTCCGGCGCGTCCGCGACCAGCTGTTGGAAGGAGGCCTCGCCGAGGCCGGTGAGCAGGTCGACCACCAGGGAGGCCTGCTCGCGCACGCTGACCGGCGGGGTGTGGATGTGGTCCACGTACACCACCGGCTTCGGCTTGGGCTCCATGGCCTTGGCCGCGAGCCGGGCGAGCCGCTCCGGCCCGACGGTGATCACCACCTCGGGCAGCAGCTCCGCGTGCCGGGGCTCCAGTCCGACGGTCCGGGGCCGCCGCAGCAGCTCGGCCGCCCAGCGCTCGCCGAACAGCGCCGCCGCCCGCTTGTACGCCCGGTACTGCAGCAACCGCGCGAACAGCAGGTCACGCGCCTCCAGCAGGGCGAGGTCCGCCTCGTCCTCGACCTCGGCCACCGGCAGCAGCCGGGCGGCCTTGAGGTCGAGCAGTGTGGCGGCCACCACCAGGAACTCGGTCGCCGCGTCCAGGTCCCAGTCCGGGCCCATCGCCCGGATGTGCGCCAGGAACTCGTCCGTCACGGTGGCCAGCGCCACCTCGGTGACGTCCAGCTTGTGCTTGGCGATCAGGCCGAGCAGCAGGTCGAAGGGGCCCTCGAAGTTGTCCAGCCGTACCCGGAAGCCGCCCCGCGACTCCTCCTCGGTGGCGTCCACGGCGCTGGCGGCTGGTTCGACGGTGCTCGGCATGACGGTCCATCTTCGCCCGCCCGCACGGCCCGGCCCGCCCCGGGTCCCACCGACACGCCGACACGTCGACTCACCGACACGTCGACTCACCGACCCGGCCGCCGCCGTCGGCGCCCGGCGGGGGCGCCCTACCGGCCGCGCAGCCGCCGGACCAGGATCGAGGCCTCGCCGCGCTGCTCCAGGTCCGCCAGGACGACCGCGATGGCCTCCCGGACGATCCGCCCGCGGTCCACGGCCAGGCCGTGCTCGCCGCGCAGCACCAGCCGGGTGTGCTCCAGGTCCATGAGCTCCTCGGCGGACACGTACACGGTGATCTTCTCGTCGTGCCGCTCGCGCCCACTGGGCCGGCGCGGCGCACGGCCGCGCGGACGGGCGCGTCCGGCGGCGGCCTGCTCCTCGGCGGCACCCGCGTGGGCGCGGGGCGCCGGAGCGGCGGCGGGCCGGCCTCCGGTCACGGTCTTCGCGGCCTGGGCCTCGCCCGGCGCGGCGCCCTGGCCCCCGGCCGTGCGCTGGCCGGGCGGCGGCACCGCGGCGGCCGACTGCTGCTCCTGCGGCGCCCGCCGGTCGTCCTGGACGGCCTCGACCCCTTCGGTGCCGTCCGTGCCGTTGACGGTCCGCGCGGTCTCCGGTCTGGATGCCTCGGCGGCCGGACGCGGCGCGAGGGACGGCGACAGCGCCATCCCGCCGGTGGTCCGGAACAGCTCGTCGGCACCCGGGAGACTCACTCGGCGGGGCGGCACCGGTCGAGCACCTCCCTGGCGAGCTGGCGGTAGGCGGCGGCACCGACCGAGTTGGTCGCGTACGTCGTGATGGGCTCGCCGGCGACGGTGGTCTCCGGGAAGCGCACGGTGCGCCCGATGACGGTGTGGAAGACGTGCTCGCCGAACGCCTCGACGACCCGCGCCAGCACCTCACGGCTGTGCACGGTGCGCGAGTCGTACATGGTGGCGAGGATGCCGTCCAGGCGCAGCTCGGGGTTGAGCCGCTCGCACACCTTCTCGATGGTCTCGGTCAGCAGCGCGACACCGCGCAGCGCGAAGAACTCGCACTCCAGCGGAACGATCACGCTGTGAGCGGCCGTCAGCGCATTGACCGTCAGCAGGCCCAGCGAGGGCTGGCAGTCGATGATGACGTAGTCGTAGTCCGGCAGCAGCGGCTTCAGGGCGCGCGCCAGCGCGGACTCCCGGGCCACCTCGCTGACCAGCTGCACCTCGGCGGCGGAGAGGTCGATGTTGGAGGGCAGCAGGTCCATGCCGGGGACGGCGGTCTTGAGCAGCACCTCATCGGCCGTCAGGCCCCGCTCCATGAGCAGGTTGTAGACGGTGACGTCGAGCTCCATCGGATTGACGCCGAGGCCGACCGAGAGCGCGCCCTGCGGGTCGAAGTCGACGAGCAGCACCCGGCGGCCGTACTCGGCCAGCGCCGCGCCCAGGTTGATGGTCGACGTGGTCTTGCCGACGCCGCCCTTCTGGTTGCACATGGCGATGATCTGGGCGGGGCCGTGCTCGGCGACCGGCGCGGGGATCGGGAAGTACGGGAGCGGACGGCCGGTCGGGCCGACCCGCTCGCGGCGCTGCCGCGCGGCGTCGGGGGCCAGCGTGGCGGCGTACTCCGGGTCCGGCTCGTATTCGGCGTCCGGGTCGTCGTAGGCACCGTAGGCGAACTCGCCGTAGGCCAGGCCGTAGGCCGCCAAGTCGGCGTCGTGGTCGGTCACCGTGGTCACCTGCGCTGTGTTCTGGCGTGCTTCGAAGGTACGGAGTGCGACCGAGCCGACCTCGGCCGAGCCCACGGAGGGCTGCCGGGCCCCGGGCTCCTCACTCGGCTGGCCGGCGGTGAGCTCCGCCAGTCCTGGCTGACCACCCCCGGGAGCAATTGTCGACTCATTCACAAGTCGTCTTACCTCCTTGGGGATCCAGGACTCTATGTCGATTCGTCAGCGTGGCAGCATGCCGACGGTTTGCGACTCTAGGCCGTTCTAGGCGTTCGCAGCAACACAATCCACGGTAGTAGGCACGATGTGTCGACTATCGGGCGGGCTGCTGTCAAGGGATGAGCGGGCTTATGACCCTAACGTTTCTGCGGGCGGTGCGGGTCGGGTGACACGACCGCCTGAAATTGACGACAGAGCGACCCATCCGGTCCACCCGGCGTTCGCGGGCACGGCGAAGCCCCCGGCCCGAACGGATCGGGTCGGGGGCGAACGACCGCCGCGCGGTCAGGGAGTTCAGGCGAGCACGCTCTCCAGCGTGACCGACTCCAGGCCGAAGGCCTCGGCCACGGCCGGGAAGGTGATCTGGCCCTCGTGGACGTTCAGGCCCTTGGCGAGCGCCGGGTCGCGGCGCAGCGCGTCCTTCCAGCCACGGTTGGCCAGCTCCAGCACGTACGGCATGGTGGCGTTGGTCAGCGCGTAGGTGGAGGTGTTCGGGACGGCGCCCGGCATGTTGGCCACGCAGTAGAAGACCGAGTTGTGGACCTCGAAGGTCGGGTCGTCGTGCGTGGTCGGGTGCGAGTCCTCGAAGCAGCCGCCCTGGTCGATGGCGATGTCGACGAGCACGGAGCCCGGCTTCATGCGGGAGACCAGCTCGTTGGTGACCAGCTTCGGGGCCTTGGCGCCCGGGATCAGCACGGCGCCGATGACCAGGTCGGCGTCCAGGACGGCCTTCTCCAGCTCGAACGAGTTGGACATGATGGCCTTGATCTTGGTGCCGAAGATCCGGTCGGCCTCGCGCAGCTTGTTGATGTCGCGGTCCAGCAGGGTCACGTCGTAGCCCATGCCGATGGCGATGGTGGCCGCGTGCCAGCCGGAGACGCCACCGCCGATGACGACGGCCTTGGCCGGGTGGGTGCCGGGCACGCCACCGGGCAGCACGCCACGGCCGCCGGCCGGGCGCATCAGGTGGTACGAGCCGACCTGCGGGGCCAGGCGGCCCGCGACCTCGGACATCGGGGCGAGCAGCGGCAGCGCACCGTTGCCCAGCTGCACGGTCTCGTACGCGATCGCGGTGGTGCCCGAGGCGATCAGCGCGTCGGTACCGGCCCGGTCGGCCGCCAGGTGCAGGTACGTGAAGAGGGTCTGGCCCTTCCGCAGCCGGTGGTACTCGGAGGCGATGGGCTCCTTGACCTTCAGCAGCAGGTCGGCGGTGGCCCACACCTCGTCGGCGGTGGGGAGGATGGTGGCGCCGGCGGCCACGTACTCCTCGTTGGGGATCGAGGAGCCGAGACCGGCGTTGTCCTCGATGTAGACCTCGTGTCCGTTGCGGACCAGCTCATGCACGCCGGCGGGCGTGATGGCCACGCGGTACTCGTGGTTCTTGACCTCGCGGGGGATGCCGACCTTCACGGCTAAACACGTCCTCTTGCCATGGGGGTCCCGACCGGAGAAGACCGGTGGGCGACGCGCACGTGGGGAGCCTCCGGGCAGGCCGGGGCAGGGGGATCGCTGCGCGACGAGTTCGAGTGTAATGAAGCCCAGGCGGCGTGTCAGCCTTCCAAATCGAATAATTTCCCCGAACACATTGGCAGGTTCGTAGGCTTCCACTCGAACCTACCTGCCTAAAGCACTCCAACCGGGCACTTTCGACGATACCTCCGAAACCCCCCTCACCACCCGGCGTCGACCCGTTCCCGCAGGTCCGCGAGGGCGGCCCAGACGGCCTCCCGGCCCCGTTCGTCGCCGATCCGGCGCAGCACCGCCAGGGCTGCCCGGTACTCCCGGTCGGCCTCCTCGAAGCGGCGCTGGGCGGTGTGCGCCTCGGCCACCCGGGCCAGCAGCCGGGCCTCCGCCGCGTGGTCCCCCAGCGACTGCCGCAGTCCGAGCGCCCGCCCGTACCAGTCGGCGGCACGCACCGCGTCGCCGAGCGCCCGGTGACAGCCCGCCGCGCCCTCCAGAGCCCGGGCGCAGAGCGGTTCGTCCCCGACCGCACGGGCGTGTTCCAGGGCGGCCCGGTAGTGCCCGCCGGCCTGCTCCCAGCGGCCCGCCGCCGCCTGGAGGTCGCCCAGATTGAGCAGCGCGGCCGAGGCCCGGCGGGGGCGGCCCTTGCGCACGGCGACGGTGAGCACCAGCTCGTGCAGCCGGTACAGGTCGACGGGGGCGGCCGCACCGGTCAGCGGCAGCGCCCGCAGCAGCGCGGTGACCAGCCGGCCGGCCGAGCCGTCCAGGTCGCCCTGGCCGATCGCGTCGGCCACCGCGCCGAGCAGCAGCTCCCGTTCCCCGAGCAGCCAGTCCCGGGCGTGGTCGGCCGAGCCCAGCCTCAGCGCGGCCGACAGCGGGTCGGGGACCGGTCCGTCGCCCGGGTCGAGCAGGGCACGGGCCGAATCGGTGAGCCGGACCAGCCGCTCCAGCAGCCGGGCCCGGGCGAGTTCGGTCTCGGCGGGCCGGTCCTCCTGCTCCCGCAGCCGGACCAACCGCGGGTAGAGCCGCCCGGGCACCCGGTAGCGCCGGGTGCCGTCGACGGCCGGCGCCTCCTCACCGAGCAGTTCCCGCTCGGCGAGCGCGGCCAGCGTCGCCGCGGCCTCCGGCGCCGGGCAGCCGGCGAGGGCGGAGGCGGTGCGCAGGTCCGCGGTCTGCGCCGGGGCCAGGGTGAGGGTGCGCAGCATCCGCGCCTGGGCGGGCGACAGCCCCCGGTACAGCAGGGTGAAGGCGCCCAGCAGCGGGTCGTTGTCGGGGACGGGCACCGGCTCCGCGGGCTCCGGCCCGGGCTTCACCCAGCTCGCCGGGCTGCCGGCCGGCTCGGCGGCCGCCGGCTCGGGCCCGGCGGACCCGGCGGTGGAAGCGGGTCCGGCCGCCTTCCCTTCCCCCTTCTTCTCCTGCGGCTTGGGCCGCCCCGACCGATCGGCCGTCCCGGGCTCCCCGGCCTTCGCGGACTTGGCCGCCTCGTCCGGCTTCGCGGGCCCCGACTGCTCCCCCACCACCCGGTTGAGCTCGCGCGCCGCCTCGGTGACGGCGAGCTTGGGGTCGGCGCGCAGCCACCCCGCCATCAGCCGCAGCGTGGCGGGCCGGGCGGCGCAGGCCTCGGCGAGGTCGGCCGCGCCGACCGGGTCGCAGGAGATCCGGGTGCCGCCCACCAGGTCGGCCAGCAGTTCTGCGGAGGCCTGCCGGTCCAGGCCGCCGAGGATCACCGGGTCGATGTCCTCGATCCCGGTGAGCGGGCCGGCCGTGGTGGCGAGCACCAGGCAGCCGGGCTCGTCGGCGAGCAGCGGCCACACCTGCCCGGCGTCCCGCACGTCGTCCAGCACCAGCAGCACCTTGAGCCCGGCCAGCGCCTCCCGCAGTGCCACGCAGCCCGGCTCGTCCCGGCCGTCCTCGACGCCCCCGGGCAGCGGCACCGCGGCGCGGGGGTCGAGCTGCTCCAGCAACAGGCGGGCGGCCCGGCCCGGCGGCACCCGCCCGCCGTCGGGGGCGGAGAGCCGGGCGAACAGCACGCCGTCCGGGTAGTCGGCGGCGACGGTGCGGGCGAAGCGGGCGGCGAGCGCCGTGCGGCCCGAGCCGGGCCGCCCGGCCAGCACCAGGAGGGGGCAGCGGCCGCTCACCCGCCGGGTGGCACCCGCCCGCAGCGCGGCCAGCTCGGTGCGCCGCCCGGCGAACAGCGCGGGCCCGGCCGGCAGTCGGTCGAGGCCCGGGACGGCACTCGCGGGCACGTCCGGGCCGTGGTCCATCGTCGCCGTCTTCCTCGCCACCCGTGCCCACTCCCGACGTCATCCCGCGCTCAGCGCCCGGCGCGAAAAAGCGGGCGGCCCGGAACGGGTGCCCTGTCTGGGAAGCGTAGTTCGACCGTCCGGCTGATCCGAGGTGACATCCGGTCGTACGAACCGGCAAATCACCCCAAGGCATCAAGCCGGGTCGTTCGCCGACGTCCCGCGGAGCGCCCGCCCCTCGGAAGGAAGGGCCCGTCCCCCCCCGACGGGCGGACGGCTCCGGAGGCGCTCACGCCTCCGAGGCGCTCAGGCCTCCGAGGCGCTCAGGCCTCGAACGGCCGGGCCGGCCAGGGCGCGTCCGGGCGGCGCAGCCCGTCCAGGCCCTCCGGGGAGGTCAGGGCGGCGTGCAGGGCGAGGGTGCCGGTGATCAGGGTCGGGTTGTGCAGCTGCCCGGCGTGGATCAGCCGGATCAGTTCGGGTACCGGCACCCAGGCGACCTCGATCTCCTGCTCCTCCCCCTCGGCTGCGTAGCGCTCGCCCTCGGCGTCCGACAGGTCGGTCGCCAGGAACATCCGCAGCGCCTCGTCGGTGCCGCCCGGGGAGGTGTAGTAGTCGGCGAGGATCCGCCAGGTGTCGGCCTTGCAGTGGGCCTCCTCGTACAGCTCGCGCTGGGCGGCGTGCCACGGGTTCTCGCCCGGCACGTCGAGCAGGCCGGCCGGCAGCTCCCACAGCCGCTGGCGGACGGGGTGTCGGTACTGGCGCAGCACCAGCACCCGCTCCTTGTCGTCCAGGGCGAGCACGGAGACCG
Source organism: Kitasatospora sp. NPDC059648 (assembly GCF_042734825.1). Classification (NCBI taxonomy): domain Bacteria; kingdom Bacillati; phylum Actinomycetota; class Actinomycetes; order Kitasatosporales; family Streptomycetaceae; genus Kitasatospora; species Kitasatospora sp. NPDC059648. The sequence goes on from NZ_JBHWDU010000045.1 coordinate 45,881, forward strand.
AGCCCGGGTGGGTCTGGTAGTCGCGCCGGGCCCAGCTGCCGTCGGGCATCCGGACCTCCTCGCTGCGCACGCCGGTGACCTTGCCCTGGAACGGCGTGGAGCTGCCCCGGACCTCCCACTCCTCGGCCTTGTCGGCGATCACCACGTCGCGCTGCTCGTCCATCGCTCTCCCCTTTTCGTCAGTACGACACAATCTAACGCCGGACGGCGGCCCCGCGGGAATAGCGGGGCCGCCGTCCGGTGAACGACCGAGGAGGAGACGACTACTCGGCGACCGCGGTCTTGATCTCGATGGCCGCCTTGACCAGACCCGCGAACAGCGGGTGCGGGCGGGTCGGGCGGGACTTCAGCTCCGGGTGGGCCTGGGTGGCCACCAGGTACGGGTGCACCTCGCGCGGGTACTCGACGTACTCGACCAGGTCGCCCTTGGGCGAGAGGCCGGAGAACTGCAGGCCGGTCTTCTCCAGGTCCGCGCGGTAGGCGTTGTTGACCTCGTAGCGGTGGCGGTGGCGCTCCTCGACGTACTGCTCGCCGCCGTAGACCTCACGGACGATCGAGCCCTCGGCAAGCTTGGCCGGGTACAGGCCCAGGCGCATGGTGCCGCCGAGGTCGCCCTTGCCGTCGACGATCGCCAGCTGCTCGGCCATCGTCGAGATCACCGGGTGCTTGGCGGCGGCGTCGAACTCGGTCGAGTTGGCCTCGGGCAGCCCGGCCAGGTTGCGGGCGGCCTCGATGACCACGCACTGCAGGCCCAGGCACAGGCCCAGCAGCGGGATCTTGTTCTCACGGGCATAGGTGATGGCGCCGACCTTGCCGTTGACGCCGCGGTCGCCGAACCCGCCGGGGATGCAGATCGCGTCGACGTCGCCGAGCTGCCCGCGGGCGCCCTCGGGGGTCTCGCAGTCGTCCGAGGTGACCCACTTGATCTCGACCCGGGCGTTGTTGGCGAAGCCGCCGGCGCGCAGCGCCTCGGTCACCGACAGGTAGGCGTCCGGCAGGTCGATGTACTTGCCGACCAGGGCGACCTTGACGATGTGCTGCGGCTCGTGGACGCGGCGCAGCAGGTCGTCCCAGGTGGTCCAGTCCACGTCACGGAACGGCAGGTCCAGGCGGCGCACCACGTAGGCGTCCAGACCCTCGCCGTGCAGCACCTTGGGGATGTCGTAGATCGACTTGGCGTCGATGGCCGCGACCACGGCCTCCTCGTCCACGTCGCACATCAGCGAGATCTTGCGCTTGATCGCCTGCGGGACCTCGCGGTCGGCGCGCAGCACGATCGCGTCGGGCTGGATGCCGATGTTGCGCAGCGCGGCGACGGAGTGCTGGGTGGGCTTGGTCTTGAGCTCGCCCGAGGGGCCGATGTACGGCAGCAGGGAGACGTGCACGAAGAACACGTTGTCCCGGCCGACCTCGTGGCGGACCTGCCGGACGGCCTCCAGGAACGGCAGCGACTCGATGTCGCCGACGGTGCCGCCGACCTCGGTGATCACCACGTCGACGTCCTCGGTCGCCATCCGGCGGATGCGGGACTTGATCTCGTTGGTGATGTGCGGGATGACCTGGACGGTGTCGCCCAGGTACTCGCCGCGGCGCTCCTTGGCGATGACCGTCGAGTACACCTGGCCGGTGGTGACGTTCGCGGAGCCGTGCAGGTTGGTGTCCAGGAAGCGCTCGTAGTGACCGATGTCGAGGTCGGTCTCGGCGCCGTCGTCGGTGACGAAGACCTCACCGTGCTGGAACGGGTTCATGGTGCCCGGGTCCACGTTGAGGTACGGGTCCAGCTTCTGCATCGTCACGCGCAGGCCGCGGGCCTTGAGGAGCGCGCCGAGGCTGGAGGCGGTCAGCCCCTTGCCGAGCGAAGAGGCGACACCCCCGGTGACGAAGAGGTGCTTGGTCGTCACGGCGCGGCCGTTCGCTGCCTTGCCGGAATGGGGCTGTGCCAAGAGGGGGCTCCCGTGGGTCGCGTGTCGAAGGTGACGTGGGCGGGAGGCTCGCGGCTCGCCGGGCGACGGGAGGCCGGCGAGTGCTCGGCGCTCGTAGGGTCGTCGGTTCGGCTGGTCCGGGGCGTTTGACCCCGCCGGTCCACGGGATACCAGGGTATCAGTGACCTGACCGGGACGCCCTTCGGCCCGCGCGCGGCACTCCGGGAGCGTACGCCGGGCGCACCACCGGCGCATCATGCGCCGCACGAGTCACACCGGTCGCACCACCCGCCGGACCGGGCCAGCCGGAGCGAGCCGTCCGGGCCACTCCGGCCCCTCCGTTACGGCCACCCGGAGCTGATCCTTCCGGGCCATCCTGGGCCGCGTCCCCGCGATGCACGGCATTTCCGCCGAATTGCGGCGCCACACGAGGCTGCGCCCGCGTGCTTCGCCCCTTTCGTCCGTCGTAAGCTGCACGGACGCATCGCGACAGCACGAGCACGCGGAGGGCGTGGGAGCGTCAGGACACTCCCGGTCCCCGATGCGCGACCGGACCTCCCCGTAATCCAGCTCCTCCCCATCCACCCTCAGGGGCTCGACCGAGCCCCGCGCGGACACTCCAGCAAGGCCCGCCACCACCCCGGCGGGCCGGACGTCCCGGGGTGAACCTCCGGCCCCGCAGACCGCTCGCTCCCCCGTTCGCCGATGCCCTGACCACATTGCGAACTGGAGATCCACGTGGCCGGCCGTATCGAGGACTACGCACTCATCGGGGACATGCAGACCGCTGCCCTGGTCAGCAGGGACGGGGCGGTGGACTGGCTGTGCCTCCCCCGCTTCGACTCGCCGGCCGTGTTCGCCGGCCTGCTCGGCACCGATGAACACGGCTTCTGGCGGATCGGCCCGGCCGAGGCCGTCGTGACCGAGCTCCCCGCCCCTGCCGCCACGGCCCTCACCACCGCCGGCCGGATCCGCATCGCCGCCCCCGGCGACCTGCGCGTGCCCCCGCCCACCGCCGCCGCCCCCGCCCTGCCCGCCGACCGGCGCCGCTACCGGGGCGACTCGCTGATCCTGGAGCAGGAGTGGGACGCCCAGGGCGGCACCGTCCGGGTGATCGACTTCATGCCGCCCCGCCCGCTGGCCGGCCGGGACTCCGTCCCCCAGGTGATCCGGATCGTCGAGGGCGTGGCCGGCGCCGTCCGGATGCGCTCGGCGCTGCGGATGCGCTTCTCGTACGGCCGGATCGTCCCCTGGGTGCACCGGGTGGAGCAGGCCGACGGCGGCCACCGCACCGTCGCCATGGCCGGCCCCGACTCGGTCTGGCTGGACGGCGAGGCCGAGACCTACGGCCGCGACCTCACCACGTACGCCGACTTCACCGTCCGGGCCGGCGAGCGGATCGCCTTCGCCCTCACCTGGCAGGCCTCCCACCTGGAGCCCCCGGCCGTCCCGGACGCCGAGGGGATGCTCGACGCCACCGCCGACTTCTGGCACGACTGGGCCGACCAGTGCACCTACCAGGGCCCCTACCGCGAGGCCGTGATCCGCTCGCTGATCACCCTCAAGGGCCTCACCTACGCCCCCACCGGCGGCATCGTCGCCGCCCCCACCACCTCCCTGCCGGAGGACATCGGCGGCGAGCGCAACTGGGACTACCGCTACACCTGGCTGCGCGACGCCGCGATCACCCTCTCCTCACTGCTGCGCACCGGCTACCGCGAGGAGGCCCGGGCCTGGCGCGAGTGGCTGCTGCGGGCCGTCGCCGGTGACCCGGAGAACCTGCAGATCATGTACGGCATCGCCGGCGAGCGCGAGCTCAACGAGACCTCGCTGGAGTGGCTGCCCGGCTACGAGGGCTCCCAGCCCGTCCGGGTCGGCAACGGCGCCGCCGGGCAGCTCCAACTCGACGTCTACGGCGAGGTGGTGGAGGCCCTGCACCTGGCCCACATGACCGGCCTGGTCCGCAACGACCACGCCCACCACCTCCAGCTGCGCCTGATCGAGTACCTGGAGGACCACTGGCAGAACCCGGACGAGGGCATCTGGGAGGTCCGCGGCCCGCGCCGGCACTTCGTCCACTCCAAGGTGATGGCCTGGGTCGCCGTCGACCGCACCATCAAGCTGCTGGAGCAGACCCCCGAGGACGCCCCCGCCGACGGCCACCTGGAGCGCTGGCGCCAACTGCGCGACACCATCCACCGGGACGTCTGCGAGAAGGGCTACGACCCGGAGCGCAACACCTTCACCCAGTACTACGGCGGCCATGAGCTGGACGCCTCGCTGCTGCTCATCCCCCAGGTCGGCTTCCTGCCGCCGGACGACAAGCGGGTGATCGGCACCATCGAGGCGATCCAGCGCGAACTGTCCACCGAGGACGGCTTCGTGCTGCGCTACCCGACCCACGACGAGTCGGGCAACAACGTGGACGGGCTGTCCGGCCACGAGGGCGCCTTCCTGGCCTGCTCGTTCTGGCTGGCCGACGACCTCGCCATGATCGGCCGGGTGCAGGAGGCCCGCGAGCTGTTCGACCGGCTGCTGTCACTGCGCAACGACCTCGGGCTGCTCGCCGAGGAGTGGGACCCGCGGCTCAAGCGCCAGGTCGGAAACTTCCCGCAGGCCTTCAGCCACGTCCCGCTGATCGACACCGCCCTGCGGCTGACCGCCTGCGGCGCCGCCTACCTGTCGGCCCAGCCCGACGGCCCGGCCGCCGACCGGATCGAGCAGGCCACCGTCTAGTCGGGGGCTGTCCGGCGGGTCCTGTCGGATCAGCGGCCGGACAGGCCCTGTTCGCGCTGCACCAGCTCGTCGTAGGTGCTGAGCACCTGGGCGACGGTGGCGGCCTCGTCCGGCCAGGTCTCGGCCTGCTGCCGGCCGGCGGCCACCAGCTGCTCGCGGCGGGCGGGGTCGGCCAGCAGCTCGCGCACCGCCCGGCCGAGCGCCGCCGGATCGCCCGCGGCCACCAGCACGGCGGCGTCGCCGACCAGTTCGGGGATGCCGCCCACGGCGGTGGCCACCACCGGCACACCGGCCCGCATCGCCTCCTGGACCACTAGCGACCGGGCCTCCCAGCGGCTGGAGAGCACCACCACGTCGGCGGCGGCCAACAGGTCGGGCACGTCGGTGCGGTAGCCGAGCAGCCGCACCGGCAGCTTCTCGGCGGCCACCCGCTCGCGCAGCGGGCCCGCCTCCGGGCCGTCCCCGGCGAGCAGCAGCAGCGGCTCCGGGTCCAGCGCGGACAGCTCGCCGGTGGCGTCCAGCAGCAGCCCGAAGGCCTTCTGCGGGACGAGCCGGCCGACCGCCAGCACCAGCGGGCGGTCCGGGCCGTCGCCGAGCAGCGCGGCCCGCGCCTCGGCCCGGCCGATCCGGCCCTCGGGCGTCGGCGGGGCGGCCACCGGGCCCAGCCGGGCGTCCGTGGCGCCCAGTTCGCGGGCCCGGGCGACCAGGTCGGAGGAGGCGCCGAGGACCAGGTCGGCGGCACGCGCCACCCGGCGCTCCATCAGCCGCTGCAGCCGCCGCTCCATGCCGGTGGCCAGCAGCGCGTGGTGGGAGGTGACCACCAGCGGGGTCTCCGGGCGCAGGCCCGGGAAGCGGCCGGCGGTGCGCAGCGCGAGGTCGGACAGCAGCCCGGCGCGCAGCCCGTGGGCGTGCACCACGTCGGCGCCGGTGAAGGCCCGGCGCAGCTCGCCGATCGCGGTGGCGTCGCTGCGGGCGCCCGCGGTGGGGGTGATGTCGACCTTGTGGAACCGCGCGCCCGTGCGGGAGAAACCGAACAGCGCGTCCGTACCGGCCGGTGCGCAGACCGTCACGATCACCCCGTGCGCGACCAGGCCCTGGGCCAGGGAGCGCACGTGCGCACCGATGCCGCCGGTGCTGGCGGCCAGGACGAGTACCACGTGCAGCTGCCCCGGTTCCGGGGCGGCCGCGGTGGCCCGGGCAGCGGAATGGTCCACGTCGTCTCGCATCCGACTCGATCAGGTTCGCGCGCCGCTTCGCGAGGGTTGCCCGCCGGGCGGCGCTCGGGACTGGAAAGCCAGTGTCCAGCCGCCACCATGCCAGGTCGGCGGCCCTCTTGGACAGTCGGCGCCACGGGGGGCGCGCCGTCGTCCTGCGGTGAGGGCCGCCGCCCCGGACTACCGGTGGCGGGGGGCCCGGGCGGCGGCCAGCAGCTCCTCGGCGTGGGCGCGGCCCAGCTCCGAGTCCTCCAGGCCGGCCAGCATCCGGGAGAGTTCGCGCACCCGCTCCTCGTCGTTCAACACCTTGACGCCGGAGCGGGTCACGGTGCCGTCGTTGGTCTTCTCCACCACCAGGTGCCGGTCCGCGAACGCGGCCACCTGCGGGAGGTGGGTGACCACCACGACCTGGGCGGTTTCGGCCAGTTTGGCCAGCCGGCGGCCGATCTCGACCGCGGCCTTGCCGCCGACGCCCGCGTCCACCTCGTCGAACAGGTAGGTGGGGACGGGGTCGGCGCCCGCGAAGACCACCTCGACGGCGAGCATCACCCGGGACAGCTCACCGCCCGAGGCACCCTTGGCGATCGGGCGCGGCTGGGCACCGGGGTGGGGAGCGAGCAGCACCTCGACCTCGTCCACGCCGTGCGGTCCGTACGCGACGCTGCGCCCGTCCACCTCGATCCCGGCCAGGTCGTCGAGCCGGGTGATCGAGAAGGTGACCCGGGCGTGCGGCATGGCCAGTTCGGCGAGTTCGGCGGAGACGGCCTCGGCGAAGCGCCCGGCGGCGGCCTGCCGGGCGGCCGACACCTCGGCCGCCAGCTCGGCCAACTCGGCCCGCAGCTCCGTCTCCTGGGCGCCGAGCTGGTCGATCCGCTCGTCGTCGCCGTCGAGTTCGGCGAGCCGGGCGGAACCGGCCTCGGCCCAGGCGATCACCTCGGCGAGGGTGTTCTCCTCGCCGCCGTACTTGCGCAGCAGCTGGGCCAGCACGGCGCGGCGGTCCTCGACCGCGGCCAGCCGCACCGGGTCGGCGTCCAGGTCGTCGGCGTAGCCGGCCAGGTCCCCGGCGACGTCGGCCAGCAGGTAGCCGACCTCGTTCAGCCGGTCGGCCAGGGCGGCGAGGCGCTCGTCGTGGTGGCGCACCGCTTCCAGGGCGCGCCGGGACTGGGCGAGCAGGGTGCCCGCGTCCAGCGCCTCCGGGTCGGCCGGGTCACCGGCCAGGGCGGCGTGGGCGAGGGTCGCCGCGGAGGACAGCGCGTCGGCGTGGCCGAGCCGCTCGGCCTCGGCGGCCAGCTCGACATCCTCGCCGGCCACCGGCTCGGCGGCGGCGATCTCGTCCAGGCCGAAGCGGAGCAGGTCGGCCTCCTGGGCGCGCTCGCGGGCCCGGGTGGTCAGCTCCTCCAGGGTGGCCGAGACCTCGCGCAGGGCGCGGTAGGTCTCCCGGTAGCGGGCCAGCGGCTCGGCCACCGACTCACCCGCGTAACGGTCCAGCGCGCCGCGCTGGCGGGCCGGGCGCAGCAGCCGCTGCTGGTCGGTCTGGCCGTGCACGGCGATCAGGTCCTCGCCGAGCTCGGTGAGCAGCCCGACCGGGACGGCCCGCCCGCCGACGTACGCCCGGGAGCGCCCCTCGGCGGAGACGGTGCGGCTGACCAGCAGGGCGCCGTCGTCCAGTTCGGCCCCGGCCTCGACGGCGCGCGCCGCCACCGCGGAGTCGGCGGGCAGTTCCAGCCGGCCCTCCACCACCGCGCGTCCGGCGCCGTGCCGTACCAGGCCGGGGTCGGCGCGTCCGCCCAGCAGCAGGCCGAGGCTGGTCACGACCATGGTCTTGCCGGCGCCGGTCTCACCGGTCACGGCGGTGAAGCCGGGGGCCAGCTCGACCACCGCGTCGTCGATGACCCCAAGATCCCGTATCCGCATCTCGTCCAACACGGAGACGACCTTACGAGGTTCCGCCCCCGGAGCGCGACGAGCGGCAACGGCGCGCGGCAACTCTATGCCCCCGAGTTCACCCCTTCCGGGAGGTTCCGGCGGCGGTGGGCACCGTGCACCACGGCAGGAAGAGCTGCACCAGCGGGCCGATCAGCAGCGCGTACAGGACCGTGCCGACCCCGGCGGTGCCGCCGAGCAGCAGTCCCGCGGCCAGTACGGTCAGCTCGATGCCGGTGCGGATCAGCCGCAGCGAACGCCCGGTGCGCCGGTGCAGGCCGGTCATCAGGCCGTCGCGCGGGCCGGGGCCCAGGCGCGCGCCGATGTAGAGGCCCGAGGCGACGCCGTTGAGCACCACCGCGGCAGCCATCAGCGCCACCCGGGCCGGCAGGCCGTGCGGGCCGCCGACCAGCCGCAGGGTGAGGTCCATCGCCGCGCCGATCATCAGCACGTTGGCGACGGTGCCCACCCCCGGGCGCTGGCGCAGCGGGATCCACAGCAGCAGGACGAGGGCGCCGCAGATCGTCACCCAGGCGCCCACGGTGAGCCCGAGCACCCGCTGCAGGCCCTGGTGGAAGACGTCCCAGGGGTCGAGGCCGAGGCCGGAGCGGAGCATCATCGCCATGCTCACCCCGTACAGGGTGAGGCCGACGGCCAGCTGCGGGAGGCGTCGGCCCAGTGCGTCGGTGTCGCCGAGGATCCGGACGGCGAGACCGGGTCGGGCGGCCGGTTCGGAGGCGGACGCGGACGTCGGGGCGGTCGTGGGCGTCGTCGGGGCGGACGCGGACGTCGGGGCGGTCGTGACGGCCAATGGTGCTCCTGCGAGTGGTGCCGCACCCCGGGGGACGGCCCCGGTGGTGGCGGCTCGACGGCCGCCCTGCCATGATGAACAGGCCAATACCGCCCTCGACAGGGCCAATCCTCAGCAAGTGGACTGATGCGCGATGGCCGACTGGCACACCACCGTCACCCCGCCCGCACTGGCGAGGCTGCTCGCCACCGCCCGGCTCCCCGAACCGGCCACCGCTCGCCGCCCCGCCTACCGCACCCTCGCCGGACAGATCCGGCTGCTGGTCAGCGAGGGCCGGCTGCCGGTCGGTGCCCGGCTGCCCGCCGAACGCGAACTCGCCTCCGCCCTGGACCTCAGCCGCACCACCGTCGCCACCGCCTACGAGACCCTGCGCGGCGACGGCTACCTGCACAGCCGCCGCGGCGCCGGCAGCTGGACCTCCCTGCCCGACGGCGCCCCGCCGCCCAGCGACGCCCTGCACCCCGTCCCGCCGGACGAGCAGGGCCGGATCCTGGACCTCGGCGTCGCCGCCCTGCCCGCCCCGCAGCCCTGGTTCGGCCGGGCCGCCGCCCGCGCCGTCGAACTGCTGCCGCACTACGCCTCCGGGCACGGCCACTACCCCACCGGCGTCCCGGTGCTGCGCGAGGCCGTCGCCCGCCGCTACACCGAGCGCGGACTGCCCACCACCCCCGACCAGATCCTGGTCACCACCGGCGCGATGGGCGGCCTGCACCTGGTCCAGCGGGTGCTGGTCGGCCGCGGCGACCGGGTCGCCGTCGAGGCCCCCAGCTACGCCCACACCCTCCAGGCCCTGCGCCTCACCGGGGCCCGCCTGGTGCCGGTCCCGTACGCCGCCCGAGCCCGGTGGGACCTGGAGGAGTGGCAGCGGGTGCTGCGCGGGGCCGCCCCCAAGGTCTCGTACGTCATCCCGGACTTCCACAACCCGACCGGCGCGCTGATCGACGAGGAGCAGCGCCGCCGGCTGCTGGCCGCCGCCCGGGCCGCCGGGAGCATCGTGCTGGTGGACGAGACCACCGCCGAACTCGGCTGGGGCGTCCCGGGCTCCACGCCGCTTCCGCGCCCGATGGCGGCGCTGGACCGCTCCGCCCAGGTGGTCACCGTCGGCTCGGCCGGCAAGCTGCTCTGGGGCGGCCTGCGGATCGGCTGGGTCCGGGCCGCGCCCGCACTCGTCCGGCGACTGGCCACCGAGCGGGTCTACAGCGACGTCGGCACCCCGGTGCTCGACCAGCTGATCGCCGCCGAACTGCTGGGTGAGCCGCTCCGGGACGTCCGCGCCCACCAGTTGGACCGGCTGCGCGCCACCGCCCACGCCTTCGCCGCCGCACTGTCCGAGCAGCTGCCGGACTGGGGCTTCCCGTTGCCGCCCGGCGGCCTCTCGCTCTGGGGCTCCACCGGCGGCCTGTCGGGCGCGGCGCTGGCCCGGGCCGGGGAGCCCGCCGGGGTCCGGATCGCGGCCGGCAACCGGTTCGGCTCGGACGGCGCCTTCGAGCACCACATCCGGCTCCCGCTCACTGTGCCCGCCGCGGCCGTTCCCGCCGCCGTCGAACGACTGGCCGCGGTGGCCGCCCGCGCGACGGCGGGCGGCCGGTTCGGCCCGGCCGACGAAGGCCAGGCACTCGCTGTCTGACGCTCCGTCAACCGGGCGCCGTCAGCAGGACTGGTCCGACCTCCCGCGCCAACCCGTCACCGGGAGCGCGAACTTGGCCACCAGCCGGTCGGTGAACGGCGCCCGGTGCAGCCGGGCCAGCCGCACCGGCGTCTGCCCCCGGCGCACCTCCACCCGTGCCCCGGCGGGCAGTTCGACCGAACGCCGCCCGTCGCACCAGAGCACCCCGTGCGGGGTCTTGGGCTGCACCTCGACGGCCAGCACCGAGTCCGGCGAGGTCACCAGCGGCCGGGCGAACAGCGCGTGCGCGGAGATCGGCACCATCAGCAGCGCCTCCACCTCCGGCCACACCACCGGCCCGCCGCCCGAGAACGCGTACGCGGTCGAGCCGGTCGGCGTCGCGCAGACCACCCCGTCGCAACCGAAGTTGGAGACCGGGCGGCCGTCCACCTCGGTCACCACTTCCAACATCCGTTCCCGGGACGCCTTCTCGATCGACGCCTCGTTCAACGCCCAGTCCTGGTGCACCACATCGCCGTTGGTCCGGACGATGACGTCGAGCGTCATCCGCTCCTCGACCTCGTATTCGGCGTCGACCACCCGCTCGACCACCACGGCCAGGTCGTCCCGCTCGGCCTCGGCCAGGAAGCCGACCCGGCCGAGGTTGATGCCCAGCATCGGCAGCCCGTGCGAGCGCGCCAACTCCGCGCCGCGCAGCAGCGTCCCGTCGCCCCCGGCGACCAGAATCAGCTCGCAGCCGTCCGCCGCACCCGGCCCCTCGGCGACCTTCTCGACCCCCTCCGGCAGGTCGAGGTCCACTGCCTCGGCCTCCAGCAGCCTGATCCGGAGCCCCGCCTTCAGCAGCCCGTGCACCAGGCCCTCGACGCTGCGCAGCGCCGCCTCCCGGCCGGTGTGCGCGATCAGGAAGACCGTACGTTCTTCATCGCTCATGCCGCTGCCCTCTCCCTACGCCTGCCGGGTCGACCTCGGCCCGGTGCGGCCGCGCCATACAGCATGACGGGCCGGACGCTCGCAGAGCACCCTACCGGGGCCCTTCCGCCACGGCCCGGTCCGCCTCCGCGGGGTCCAGCTGCGGGGCGTCCCGGCGCATCCAGAGGAAGTACTCGACGTTCCCCGACGGCCCCGGCAGGGGGCTGGCGGTGACCGCGCGCACGCCCAGCCCCAGCTCCCACGCCTGCCCGGCCACCTGGCGCACCATCTCCGCGCGCAGCTGCGGGCTGCGCACCACCCCGCCGCTGCCGAGCCGCTCCTTGCCGATCTCGAACTGCGGCTTGACCATCAGCACCAGGTCCGCGTCCTCGGCCGCGCAGCCGGCCAGCGCCGGCAGCACCAGCCCCAGCGAGATGAAGGACAGGTCGCCGACCACCAGGTCGACGGGGGTGCCGCCGATCATCTCCCGGGTCAGTTCGCGGACGTTGGTGCGGTCCATCACCGTCACCCGCTCGTCGCTCTGCAGCGACCAGGCGAGCTGCCCGTAGCCGACGTCCACCGCCAGCACGTGGGCGGCGCCGGCGCGCAGCAGCACGTCGGTGAACCCGCCGGTGGAGGCACCCGCGTCCAGCGCCCGGCGGCCCTCGACCACCAGGCCCTGCGGCACGAAGGCCGCGAACGCCCCGGCGAGCTTGTGCCCGCCGCGCGAGACGTAGTCGGGGTCGTTCTCGTCCTTGGCCACCACGACCGCCGCCGAGGTCTCCACCTGGGTGGCCGGCTTGGTCGCGGTGGTGCCGCCGACGGTCACCCGCCCGGCCGCGATCAGCTCGGACGCGTGCTCACGCGATCGGGCCAGCTTGCGGCGGACCAGCTCCGCGTCGAGTCGGCGTCGTGCCACTGCCACTGGTGCTTCAGCTCCTACGGGTCCTGCGGATCAATCCTGGTCGAGCGCGGCCAGCAGGTCGGCCAGCCGCTGGTGAACATCTTCGTACACCGCGACGTGGGCCTCGGCCGGGACCCCGTCCAAAGCCTCCAGCCGGGCCAGCCCGGCGTCCACCCCGGGGTGCCCGGTGGGCAGCAGTTCGACGCCGAGCGGCCCGGTCGCCTCCCCCGGGCTCCCGCCCTCACTCGTCCCGGACATCCGGCTTCTTCGCGCTGGTGGCCTTGCGGACGGTGGTCTTCTTCGTCGCCGTGCGCTTGGCCGCCGCCTGGGGCTCGGCGCCGTTCCGCTCGGGCTGCTTCCGCCGCGCGGCGGCGCTCTTTTTGACGGTCGCCTTCTTCCCGACGGCCTTCTTCGCGGCGGGTGCCTTCTTCGCGGCGGGCACCCCCTCCGTCCCGGCGACGGGCGACCCCATCTTCCCCGCGGCGGGGTCCTCGGCCGCCTCTGCCACGGCCTCCCGAAGGGCGGCCTCCGTCTTCGGTGACAACGGCGGATCGACCTCGACCGGCTCGTCCACCTCCACGCGCTCGGCCACTACCGGCCCCGTCGCCACCGGCTCGTCCTCGAACTCCCAGCCGCGCCCGAACAGGTCGTCCGCCCGGGGCGCCGGCGGCGGCCCGTCCTCCGGGTGCGGCGCCGCGTACCGGTCGGGGGCCGGCTTCGTCGCGGCCGGCTCCTCCTCGACCTCGCGCAGCTTGCTCTCCAGGTACGCCAGCACCACGCCGACCTTGGTCACCTGGTCGCCGACCTTCTCGAAGGCCTTCTCCACCTCGTTGCGCGCCACCCCGACGGCCAGGTCCACCCCGGCCCGCCCCGCGGTGACCGCCTCCTCCGCCAGCGTCTGCAGCGTCTTGGCCGACGGCGGGAACTGCCCGCCCAGCTTGCGCTCGACCTCGGAGATGTCGACGCCGGTCTTCTCCAGGACCGCGGCCGCCGTGCCTGCGACCCGCTTGCCGACCTCCTCCACCACCACGGCGGCGGCCGCCACCGCTCCTCGCACCGTCCTCGGCAGCATCCGGGTGCCTCCTCCGCGCCTGCGCGCGCCTCGCTCCGTCGCCCTCGGCACCCGGGCGTTTCCGGGCACCCCACTGACGACGCTACCGCCAAAACCCTCCTGAGGTACCGTGGCCCGGCAGTCCGCACCACAGCGACCTGGGGATGGAGCGACCGCCATGGCGAACGCCGAGGAGTGCCGGGAAGCACTGGAACAGCTCAGCCGGAACATCGCGAACTCCACCGGCGACGTCCGCAAGGCCGCCGCCCTCGACCGCTCGCTCAGCTGCCGGATCACCGACCTCGACCTGACCTTCACCGGCCGCCTGCGCGACGGCCGGATCCAGGACGTCGTCACCACACCCGGACGGCCCACCGAGAAAGCCGCCATCCGGCTCACCATGACCAGCGACGACCTGGTCGCCCTGGTGGGCGGCGACCTCGGCTTCGCCGCCGCCTGGGCGAGCGGCCGGGTGAAGCTGGAGGCCGGCCTCCGCGACCTGCTGCGGCTGCGCACCCTGCTCTGAGGCCCCCGCCGAACGGTCAGAAGCCGAGCTCGGCCAGCGCCTTCCGCCCGTCGACCGGCCCGCCGTCCGCCGCGTCCAGTGCCGTCCAGGCCGCCGCGCACAGCGCCCGCAGGCCGTCCCAGCGGCCCCCGGAGCCGGCCAGCCGCAGCGCGCCGCCCTCCGCCGTCGCGGTCCAGCCGCCGCAGCAGAAGCCGCCGTCCGCCGCCGTCACCGCCGGCTGCGGGACCAGCAGGCCGCGCAGGTCGGCCGCCAGGTAGGCCGGCCGGTGCTCGACCGGGGCCGCCAGCAGCTGCGCCGGCGTGGTGACGCCGGTGAACACCAGCAGGCTGTCCACGCCGCCGTTGAACGCACCCTCGATGTCCGTGTCCAGCCGGTCCCCGACAACCAGCGGACGCCGGGCGCCGGTGCGCAGCACGGTCTCCCGGTGCATCGGCGGAAGCGGCTTGCCCGCCACCTCCGGCTCCACCCCGGTCGCCGCCCGCACCGCCGCCACCAGCGTCCCGTTGCCGGGCGCGATGCCGCGCGCGGTCGGCACCGTCATGTCCGTGTTCGAGGCGACCCACGGCAGCCCGCTGCGCACCGCGTAAGCGGCCTCCGCCAGCTGCGGCCAGCCCACCGACGGGTCGAAGCCCTGGACCACCGCGAGCGGCTCCTCCGCCATCGAGCGGACGGCCACCAGCCCGCGCTCGGCCAGCGCCTCCTCCAGCCCCGGGCCGCCCACCACCAGCACCTTCGCCCCGGCGGGCACCTTCTCGGCGACCACCCGGGCAGCGGCCTGGGCCGAATTGATGACGTCGGCCGACTCGGCGGGCACGCCCAGCTCGGTCAGGTGCTCGGCGACCACCCGCGGCGGGCGGGAGGCGTTGTTGGTCACGTACGCGAGCCGCATCCCGGCCGTCCGGGCGGCCGCCAGCGAGTCCACCGCGTGCTCGATCGCGTGCGGGCCGGCGTAGACCACGCCGTCCAGGTCCAGCAGCGCCGTGTCGTACGCCTCGGTCAGCGGGCGGTCGCTGCCGCCGGGGGCGGTCCGTCGCGCGGTGGTGGCCGTCTCGGTCATGCCTGCCCAATCTCGTCCACCGCAGCGCCGTGGGGCACTGCGGTCCGTCTGCTCGTCTCTCCCGCCCGGTCAGGCGTCGTCGTCGACGCCTTCGGGCCCTCCCCCGGCCTGCTGCGGCAGGTTCGGCTCCCGGTAGCCGGGTGCGCCGGGCAGCAACGGGCCGAACGCCCCGGCGCGGGCCGCGAGGGTCGCCCTGGTCTGCCGCAGCGCCGACCGGTAGTGGTCGGTCTCCGGGCGCATGGCCACGGCCAGCGCCAGGTGCTCGGCCGAGGTCTCGAAGTCGCCCAGCCGGGCCGCAGCGACGCCCCACCCGAACTGAGCGTAGTCGTCCGACGGATCAGCCAGCGCCACGGCCCGGAAGTTCTCCAGCGCCGCCGCGTACGAACCGGCGTCGAACTGCGCCCGGGCCAGCGCCTCCCGGATGCTCCGCGAGTGCGGCTCGGCCTCCGCGGCGCGGGCGAGCAACTGCTCGGCCGCCGCCGGATGGCCCTGCGCCAGCAGCTTCGCGCCCCGGCGGAACCAGTCGTAGACGTCCCCCGCGGGCTCCCCGGGCCGCCCCTGGGCCGGGACTCCCCCCGTCGGCGGCGTCCCGCCCGGCACGCCGCCGTCCACCCGTTCCTGCCCGTCCTCCATGCCGTACCTCGCCCTCGGTCACACACCCGCCCGACCGCTCGGCACGGGCATTCCGATCTCTCAACAACGCGTACCCGGTTACGATGCCCAGAATGAGCACACCCAGTGCAGAAGACGGAGTCGAGACTCCCGAGGGCGGCCCCGGTGACCCCGGGCACGTCGCCACCGCAGGCCTGTCCCTGTCCCCCTTCCGTGGCCTGCGCTACGTCCCCGACCGGGTCGGCGCGCTGGCCGCGGTGATGTCCCCGCCCTACGACGTCGTCGACCCGGGGCGCCGGCTGGACCTGGAGACGGCCGACCCGCACAACGTGGTCCGGCTGATCCTGCCCCGGCCCGAGCCCGAGGACGCCGGAGACCGACCCGACCGCGACACCAAGTACCGGCACGCCGCCCGGCTGCTGGCCGGGTGGCAGCGCGAGGGCGTCCTCGCCGCCGACCCGGAGCCGGCGATCTACGTCTACGAGCAGCGGGTCCCGGCGACCGGCGACACCCCCGAGCTGCTCCAGCGCGGTCTGATCGGCGCCCTCGCGGTGAGCGGCCCCGAGGCCGGCGTCGTCCTCCCCCACGAGGACGTCATGCCCCGGCCGGTCGCCGACCGGGTCGGCCTGATGCGCACCACCCGGGCCAACCTCGAACCGCTGCTGCTCACCTACCGGGGCAACGGCGGCGCCTCCGGCGTCATCGAGCGGACGGTCGAGGGCGCGCCGCTGCTGTCCACCACGACCAGCGACGGCACCCACCACCGCCTGTGGGCCGTCACCGACCCCGCCATGCTCGGCGAGATCAGCCGCGACCTGGCAACCTGCCGGGCGCTGATCGCCGACGGCCACCACCGCTGGGCGATGTACCTGCGGCTCCAGCGTGAGCACCGCCACCTGCCCCGCAGCCCGTGGGACCGCGGCATGGTGCTGCTCGTGGACACCGCCCGCTACCCGCTGCGGGTCCGGGCCATCCACCGCGTGCTGTACCGGCTGCCGGTGGCCGAGGCGCTGGAGAAGCTCGGCGACCGGTGGAAGGTCAAGGAGGTCCCCGGCCCGCTGCCCGCCGCCCTCCAGGCGCTCGCCGAGCAGAAGCGGCACGGCGGCAACGGCTTCGTCCTCACCGGCGGCGACGGCGTCTTCTGGCTGCTCAGCGAGCCCGAGGAGGCTCTGCTCGACGCGACCGTGCCGCACGACCGGCCCGAGGAGTGGCGCCACCTGGACGCCACCGTGCTGCACGCCACCCTGCTCGACCACACCTGGCACGTTCCCGACGGCCCCGACGACATCGGATACCTGCACACCGGCGTGGCCGCCGAGCGCGAGGCCGCCCGCGCGGGCGGGACGGCCGTCCTGCTCCATCCGGTCCGGGAGAGCGTGGTGCGGCGGCTGGCCGAACAGGGCGTCACGATGCCGCGCAAGTCCACCTCGTTCGGGCCGAAGCCGGCCACCGGACTGGTACTGCGCAGCCTTCCCCTGGGGTAGCAGGGGTCCCGGACGCCGTGAGGCCCTGCCGCTCCTTCGGGAACGGCAGGGCCTCACGGCGTTCAGGGCGCTCAGGCCTGGGCGTCGTCGCCCTTGGCCTCGTCCTTGCCGGCCTCGGCGGGCTGCTCGGTCTTCTCCCCGGCCTCGTCCGCCTCGGTGTCCTTGGCGCGCTCGGGCACCACGCCGTCGAAGTCCTCGTCGATTTCGAGGTCGTCCTCGTCGTAGTACTCCTCGACGTCCTCCTCGTCCTCGAAGATCACGCGGTCGTCGGCGTTGTCGCCGCCGCGCTTCTTCGCCGCCGGGGCGTCGGCCTGCTCGGCGTCGTCGTCGGCCAGCTCCGGGTCGAGCGCGTCGGTGAACTCCACGCCGTCGATCTCGGCCAGGCGCTCCGAGGCGTTGGTCGAACCGTCGGTGTCGGCCTCGGCGGCCTTGGCGAACCAGTCACGGGCCTCGTCGCCGCGGCCGGCCGCGATCAGCGCCTCGGCGTAGGCGTACCGCAGGCGGGCGGTCCACGGGTGCACGGCGCTGGAGGCCAGCTCCGGGCTCTGCAGGGTGACGACGGCGGCGTCGAACTGCTCCATGTCGCTGCGGGCACCGGCCGCGACCAGGCGCATCTCGACCTGGCCGGCCTTGTCCAGCTGCTTCACCTCGGGCTCGCCGGCCATCGCCAGCGCCCGCTCCGGACGGCCCAGACCGCGCTCGCAGTCGGCCATCACGGGCCACAGGTCGGCACGGCCGGTCATCCGGCGGGCGGCGCGGAACTCGGTCAGCGCCTCGGAGTACCGCTGCGTCATGTACGAGGCGAACCCGGCCGCCTCGCGGACGGCGGCCACGCGGGAGGCCAGTCGCAGCGCGACGCGCGAGTACTGGTACGCCTCCTCGGGCTCACCGTCGAGCAGGCGGGCCACCATCACCAGGTTGCGGGCGACGTCGTCCGCGAGGGTCTTGGGCAGGCTCTTGAGCTCCTGGCGCACGTCCGCGTCCAGCTCGAAGCCGGTGACGTCCTCCGGGATCGGCAGGCGCTTGACGGGCTCGTAGTTGCCGCGGCGGTCGTCGTAGTCCCGACGGTCGCCGCCGCGGTCGTCGCGGCGGTCGCCGCCACGGAAGCCGCCCTGGCGGTCGTCACGACGGAACCCACCGCGATCGCCGCCACGGTCGTCACGGCGGAATCCGCCGCGCTCGCCGCCGCGGTCGCCACGGTCGCGGTAGGACGGACGGTCGTCACGACGCGGACGGTCATCACGGTCGTCACGACGGAACCCGCCCGGACGGTCATCACGGCGGAAGCCG
>NZ_JBHWDU010000046.1:0-62830 GCF_042734825.1 Kitasatospora sp. NPDC059648
AGCCCGGGGACGGGGTCGATCACCTCGACGGTGTGGCCGAGCGAGAGGTACACCTCGCGCAGCCGCTCCCACTGGAGCAGCGCCAGTTCGCGGTCGACCGGCTTCTCGGGGTGCATCCAGGGGTTGATGGAGTACGTCACGTCGAAGTGCTGCGGCCGGCACATCAGAAGCCGGCGCGGGGTGGCCGTCCGGGTCTTCGGGCCGACCGGCTCGGGCTGACTACCGCCTACGGACACAGGGGGCTCCTCTGCGATGGTGGGTTTCGGGGAGGGCGGGGGTCAACCGCCCGGCGGTCAACTAGGCTCTGACGGATGCGTCCACTTGCCGAGAACGAGATTCGTGAATCCTTCGTCAACTGCTCGAAGGGAGAGGCGCGCAGGCTCAGCATCCCCCGCAACCTGTCCGAACTCCCCTGGGACGACCTGGACTTCCTGGGATGGCGGGATCCGGGCGCGCCCGACCGCGGCTACCTGGTCGCCGCCCGGGGCGAGGGCCTGGTGGGGATCACGCTGCGCGCGCCGAACGTCCGGCGCAGCCTGACCAAGACCAACGTCTGCTCGCTGTGCATCACCATCCACGGCGGCAGCGGGGTGGCGCTGCTCTCCGCCCGGCGGGCCGGTGCGGCCGGGCGCGAGGGCAACACCGTGGGCACCTACATCTGCGCGGACCTCGGCTGCTCGCTGTACGTGCGCGGCAAGCGCCGGTCGGCCTCGGTGAGCCGGCCGGAGGAGTCCCTGACGCTGGAGGAGCAGGTCTCCCGTACGGTCGCCAACCTGGACGCGTTCGTGGAGCAGGTGCTGCGGACGGCGTGATCCGCCGTCCGCGGCACCTCGGCGGCCGGTTCAGCCGGCCGCCGGGCCCTCCTTGAGCACCCGGGCCACGATGCCGACGGCGGCATCCACGTCCTCGGCGCTCACCCCGTTGTGGACGACCGCGCGGATCCGGCCGTGGCCGAACTCGGTGACCGCCAGGCCGTGCCGCTTCACCGAGGCCAGGAAGCTGCGCCAGGTGAAGCGCTCGTCGGTGACCCGGAAGATCACGATGTTGGTCTTGACGGTGTCGAGGTCCATCTCCACGCCGGGGACCAGCGCCAGTCCCTCGGCCAGCCGCCGGGCGTTGGCGTGGTCCTCGGCGAGCCGGTCCCGGGTGTCCAGGGCGACCAGGGCGGCGGCCGCCAGCAGTCCGGCCTGGCGCATCCCGCCGCCGAGCATCTTGCGCAGTCGGCGGACCTTCTCGACGAACTCCGTGCTGCCGGCCACCATCGAGCCGACCGGCGCGCCCAGCCCCTTGGAGAGGCAGAACTGCACCGAGTCGACGTGCGCGGTGATCTCCGCGACCTCGACCCCGGCGGCGATCGCCGCGTTGACCACCCGGGCGCCGTCCAGGTGCACCGCGACTCCGCGTTCGTCCGCGAAGCGGCGCACCTCGGCCAGGTAGTCGAGCGGCAGCACCACCCCACCGCACCGGTTGTGGGTGTTCTCCAGGCAGATCAGCGAGGGCAGCGCGAACTGCGGGTCGTCCGGGTCGGCGGGGAAGGCCGCGGCGAGGTCGGCCAGCGCGATCGTGCCGTCCGGCCGGTTCGGCACCGGCTCGTAGACGACCCCGCCGCAGACCGAGGCGCCGCCCGCCTCGTACAGCCAGATGTCGCTCTCGGCACCGACCACGGCCTTGGTGCCGCGCGGCGCGTGGGCCATGATCGAGGCCAGGTTGGCCATGGTGCCGCTGGGGAAGAAGCAGGCCGCCTCCTTGCCGGTCAGTTCGGCGGAGCGGCGTTCGAGCTCGTTGACCGTCGGGTCCTCGCCGTAGACGTCGTCGCCGAGCTCCGCCTCGGTCATCGCGGTCAGCATCTCGGGCGTCGGCAGTGTGAAGGTGTCACTGCGCATCTCGATCACGGCAGGAGGGTCCTCTCGTTGCGTGGTGCGTTGTTTCGCGGGTGCCCGGGTCACGGGCGGGGGACGAAGCGGTCAGCGCAGCCGGGCCGTCACCGGGAGGTGCTTGATCCCGGCGATGAAGTTGGAGGCCAGGTGCTCGACCGGGCCGGCCGGTTCGAACCGCTCCACCAGCTCGGTGACCTCGGTGAAGAACTCGGCCAGGGCGATCCGGGCGAGCGGGGCGCCGACGCAGTAGTGCGGCCCGAACCCGAAGGCGACGTGCCGGTTGGGGGTCCGGGCGACGTCGAAGCGGTACGGCTCGTCGAAGACCTTCTCGTCGCGGTTCGCCGATCCCAGCCAGGCGACCACCGCCTCGCCGGCCCGCACCGGCTCGCCGCCGAGGCGGGTGTCCTCGGTGGCGTAGCGCATGGCGTGGGTGGCCGGGGAGGCCCAGCGCAGGCCCTCCTCGACGGCGGACGCGACGGTGGCCCCGCCGTCGAGCACCTTCCGGTACTGCTCCGGGTGCTCCAGGAAGGCGTTCACCGTGGTCGCGATGACGTGCGGGGCGGTGACGTTGGCGCCGAGCAGCACGTTGTAGCAGTTGTAGATGACCTCGTCGAGCCGGATCGTCCGGTCCCCGACGGTGAGCTGCTGGAGCAGGCCGATCAGGTCCTCGCGCGGGGTGCGCGCGGCCGCCACGTCGGCGAAGTAGTCGAAGAGTTCGTGGTGGGCGGAGACCAGCTGGTGGCCGCCGGAGTCGTCCCGGGAGGACGGGTCGGCGGGAGCGATCGCGATCGTGGTGAGCCTGGTCAGTTCGGGCCAGTCGGCCTCGGGCAGGCCCATCAGGGCGCCGGTGAACGTCATCGGGAAGGCGGTCACCGCCGCCGCGAGGTCCCAGGCTTCACCGCCGGTCAGCGGTTCCAGCAGCAGCCGGGCCGTCCGGCGTATGGCCGGGCGGCGGGCGGCGAGTCCGCGTGCGGAGAGCGCCTGGGCGACGGGCCGGCGCAGGTAGCCGTGGACGGGCGGGTCGCTGGCGACCATCATCCGGTCGGCCGCCGGGTCCTGTTCGCCGAGGACGGACAGCATGTTGCCGCGCCGGGAGGTGTACAGCGCGTGGTCGCGCAGGACGGCGCTGGTCTCGGCGTGCGCGGTGACGGAGACGTAGGTGCGGCCGCTGGGCACGGCGAGCCTGGTCACCGGGGCCTTGTGCCGGTAGTGCCGCCAGACGGCGTGCGGGTCCCCGGTGGCGTAGAAGTGGGGGTCGCTCAGGTCGACGTGCTCGGGGTCGACCTGGTCGGCCTCGTGCTCCGGCGCGCCGCCGGGAACGGTGATCCTCACCGCGCGGCCTCGGTGACGGCCGGCTCCGGCCGCTGGGCCCTGATGTGTTCCGCCAGGCCGGCCACGGTGGGGTTGAGGTAGAAGGCCCGGGCCCGGATCACCGCCTCGAACTCGGCGGCGATCTCCCGGGTGATGCGGCTGGCGGTCAGCGAGTGCCCGCCGAGGTCGAAGAAGTCGTCGTCGACGCCGACCGGTTCGACGTCCAGGATCTCCTGCCAGAGCACCGTGAGCCGGCGCTCGACCTCGTCGCCGGGCCCGCGGTAGGGCACCTCGCTGTCCGGGCGGCTCCGGCCGCGCCGGGCGGCGAGGGCGGCCCGGTCGACCTTGCCGTTGGCCTTGAGCGGCAGCCGGTCGACCCAGACCAGGGCGGAGGGGATCATCGTGGCCGGGAGGTCCTCGGCCAGCCCCCGGCGCAGCTCGACCGAGGAGACGGCGTACGGGCCGCTGTAGAAGGCGACCAGCCGGCGGTCGCCGGGGCCGTGGTCCTGGAGGACGACGGCGGCGTCCTGGACGTCCGGGTGGCGGCGCAGTCGGGCCTCGATGTCGTCGGACTCGATCCGCACGCCGTTGACCTTGAGCTGGCCGTCGGCGCGCCCGACGAACTCGAAGAGGCCGTCGGCGGCCCGCAGGGCGAGGTCACCGGTGTCGTACATCCTGGCCCCGGGGGTGCTCGCGTACGGATCGGGGAGGAAGCGGTCGGCGGTCAGGCCGGGCAGACCGAGGTAGCCGTGGGCGAGGCCGGCGCCGTTGACGAAGAGCCGGCCGACAGTGCCGTCGGGCACCGGCTCCAACCGCTCGTCGAGGACGACCATGCCGGTGCCGTCGATCGGCCCGCCGATCGGGACGCCGCGGGCGCCGAGCGGCTCGCGGACGGGGTGGGTGCTGGTGAAGGTGGTGTTCTCGGTGGGGCCGTAGGCCGCCGACAACAGGGTGCCGGGCAGGGCGGCGGCGGCGCGGTCGACCAGTTCGGCGGAGAGCACCTCGCCGCCGGTGTACAGCGCGCGCAGGGCGGGCAGGTCGGTCAGTCCGGCCTCCACGGCCTGGTGGAACAGGGCCGTGGTGAGGAACAGCACGGTGGTGCCGGTGTCGCGGACGGTCTTGACGATCTCCGCCGGGCCGAGTCGGCCGGCCGGGGCGAGGGCCAGGCAGCCGCCGTTCAGCAGGGCGCCCCAGATCTCCAGGGTGGAGGCGTCGAAGGCGACGGGGGCGAGCTGGAGGAAGACGTCGTCGGCGCGGGCGCCCAGGAAGGCGGCGTCCAGCACCAGGCGCAGCACGGCCCGGTGCGGCACGCAGACGCCCTTGGGGCGGCCGGTGGAGCCGGAGGTGTAGGCGACGTAGGCGAGGTCCTCGGGGATCTGCTCGACCGGGGGCCCCGAGGCCTCGGCGACCGGGGCCTCCCGGACGTCCAGGTACGGGAACTCCCCTTCCACCCCGGCGCGTCGGGCCTCGTCGGTGACGACCAGCACGACCTCGGCGTCGCCCAGGACGGTGCGCAGTCGGGCCACCGGGTCTCCCGGGTCGACGGCGACGTACGCGGCGCCCGCCTTGAGGATGCCGAGCAGGGCGACGATCAGTCGGGGCGAGCGCTCCAGCAGGACGCCGACCCGGTCGCCTCGGCGCACGCCGCGCCCGCGCAGCCGGGCGGCGAGGGCGTCGGCCGCCGCCTCCAGTTCGCCGTAGCGGAGGTCGCCCGTCTCGCTGCGGACGGCGGTCGCCTCCGGGGAGGCCGCTGCGACGGCGGAGAAGCGGCTCGCAAGGGACCACCCCCGCCGGGGATCCGACTCGGTCGTGCTCGGTGATTCCAACATGGTGCGGTCGCGGATCCCTTCGCGCGAAACCTTGCCCTTGTCAGTTCTTGACGAGAAGTCAGTGAATGGAGTTCGGATTGCCGGTAACGAACTCTTTTGCCGAGCCGTCGACTTGGGGTACGGCTATGCCCACCTTCGAACGCTTCGGATGCTATTCAGCGTGACGATGCGCCGTCAAGAGTGAACCCGATCGATGTCCGACCGGAAGGCCAACTACTGAACCGCGATCGGGATTTCCTCCAATTGCTTGCACAGCCGGTGGGGCAGCTCCTACTGTCATGGAGTGATCAGGAGCCGCGGCAACGTGCTGCCCTGGCCACCGCCATCGGTCGACCGGACTGATCGTCGACCCAGACAGGCCATCCCCAAAAGGGAGAGAGCAGGGAAGTCCGTGGGTGAGCGGCAACGTTCCGGCGTGGTCGCCGGGACCGGCATCGTCGACGTGGCCGGAATCGGCTTCGGCCCCTCGAATCTGGCCCTCGCGGCCGCCATCGCGGAGATCGCCGGCGAGGCACCCGTGAGCGCGCGCTTCTTCGAGGCCCAGCCGCGCTTCGGCTGGCACCGGGGCATGCTGATCGAGGGCGCGACCATGCAGGTCTCGTACCTCAAGGACCTGGTGACCATGCGGAATCCGACCAGTCCGTACTCGTTCCTGTGCTACCTGCAGGCCAGGGGCCGGCTGGCGGACTTCATCAACACCAAGTCCTTCTACCCGCTGCGGGTGGAGTTCCACGACTACCTGGAGTGGGTCGCGGAGAGCTTCGCGGACCTCGTCTCCTACGGGTCGCGGGTGGTGTCGGTCGAGCCGGTCACCGGCGAGCAGGGGGTCGAGTTCCTCGACGTACGCTTCGTCGCCCCCGACGGCACCCGGCAGGTCCAGCGCGCCCGCAACCTGGTGATAGCTGCCGGCATCGAGCCGCGGCTGCCCGCCGACCTGCCCGCTTCGCCGCGGATCTGGCACACCGCCAAGTTCCTGCCGGAGGTGGAGCGGATCGCCCCGCAGGACCCGCGCTCCCTCGTGGTACTGGGCTCGGGCCAGAGCGCCGCGGAGGCCATCGAGCACCTGCACACGCGCTTCCCGCGGGCGCAGGTCCACTCGGTGCACGCCCGGTACGGCTTCAGCGTCGCCGACGACAGCCCGTTCGCGAACCAGGTGTTCAACCCCGAGGCGGTGGACCGTTTCCACACCGCGCCGGACGCCGTCCGGCGGCGCCTCATCGATTACCACGCGTCCACCAACTACTCGGTGGTGGACGCCGATCTGCTGCACTCGCTGTTCCAGCAGGCGTATCTGGAAAAGGTGGCCGGAAATCCCCGGCTGAAT
Organism: Kitasatospora sp. NPDC059648; assembly: GCF_042734825.1. Lineage (NCBI taxonomy): Bacteria > Bacillati > Actinomycetota > Actinomycetes > Kitasatosporales > Streptomycetaceae > Kitasatospora > Kitasatospora sp. NPDC059648. The sequence continues at coordinate 6,342 of NZ_JBHWDU010000046.1, forward strand.
TTCCACAACGTCTCCAGGGTGCGCGAAGTGGCGGAAACTCCGGACGGCCTGCGGATCGACGTGGAATCGCTGTCCTCGGGCACCAGCACCGTCATCGAGGCGCAGGCGCTGGTGTGCGCGACCGGGTACACCCGCACCGATCCGGCCGTCTTCCTGGACGGTCTGCTGCCGCAGTGCCGGCTGGACGACGAGGGCCGGCTGCGGCTCGACCGCGAGCACCGGGTGGTGACCGACGAGAGCGTGCGGTGCGGGATCTACGTCCAGGGCTTCGGCGAGCACAGCCACGGGCTCTCCGAGACCCTGCTCTCCCTGTCCGCGGTCCGGGCCGGCGAGATCGGCGACATGCTCGTCAAGGCGCTGTCCGGCTGACCCGCGGCGCCGTTCACCCGCTGACCCGCTGACCCGCTGACATCGAGGAGGACGAGTGTTCACGCCGAAGCTCTACCAGGTGGACGGGGACGACTGGCCGCTGCGGATCATCGAGCGGCATCCGCTCGCGGTGCTCGTCAGCAACGGGGAGCCGGTGCCGCACGCCACCCACGTCCCGGTGATCGCGCCGCCGGACGCCGCTCCCGGGGACGCCCTGCCGGGCATGCGGCTATGGGCCCACCTGACCCGGGCCAACCCGCACTGGCAGCAGCTGGTCGCCGACGGCGGCGGGCCGGCCAAGCTCGTGTTCCACGGCCCGAACGGCTACGTCACCCCGACCCTGTACTCGGCCGACATGGTCGCGCCGACCTGGAACTACGTGGCGGTCCACCTGGAGGGCACGGTCGAACCGGCCGGAGAGGACGAGACCCTGACGATCGTCCACACCACGGCGCAGACGCTGGAGGACCGGTTCGGGGACAAGATGGCGCTCGCGCCCTCGCTGGAGTACCACCGGCAGATCGTCGGCGCGGTCGGCGGCCTCTTCTTCACGGTGACCAAGGTCGACGTGATGTTCAAGCTGAGCCAGGAGAAGGCCCCCGAGGTCCAGCAGCGGGTGCTCGACCGGTTCGCCGCCAGCGGCTCGGGACTGCACCGCGAGGTGGCGGACACCATGCGCGCCCTGCGGCTGGGCAGCGGCGCCGGGTGAACCGAGCCGGGCGGCAGTTCGAAGGGCCCGGGGCGGTTCCCACCGCCCCGGGCCCTTCGGCGTCCGCGCCGGGGCTGACGGCCCGGGGCCGTCAGCCCCGGTCCGCCGCACGGCAGGTCAGCCCCGGCAGGTCAGCCCTGGGCCGTCTCCATGGCCCGCCGCAGACTCAGCGGCCGCATGTCGGTCCACACCCGGGAGACGTGGTCCAGGCACTCCTGACGGGTGCCCTCGAAGCCCTCCGCCCGCCAGCCGGCCGGGACGTCCCGCTCGGCCGGCCAGACGGAGTACTGCTCCTCGTCGTTGAGGACCACCAGGTGCCGGCGGTCGTCGTCGAGCTCGCTCATGTGCATGTCCTTCCGGGGATCTCAGGTGCCTTCCGAGGGAACCTAGGCGGTGGCGTAGCCGGGCAGGGGGAACTTGGCCGCCAGTTCGGCGACCTGGGAGGAGACCGAGTAGCGGACGTCGTCGGGCAGCCGGTACGTGCGCGGGCCGAGCGGGGTGACGGCGGACAGCACGGTGTCGATCAGCTCGGCGCAGCGCGCCGCCTCGGCCCCGGACATCCCGCGGTGCGCCGCGCTGTTGGAGCCCAGCCGGACGCCGCCGCCGACCAGCGGGGGGGTGGTGTCGCCGGGCACCCGGTTCTTGTTGACCACGATCCCGCACTCCTCCAGCGCCTCCTCGGCCACCAGGCCGCTGAGGCCGCGGGCACGCAGGTCCACCAGGACGGTGTGGTTGTCCGTCCCGCCGGAGACGATCGGGTAGCCCCGCTCGGAGAGTTCGGCCGCCATGCCGCGGGAGAACGCGACGATCCGCTCGGTGGTGGCCGCGAAGGCCGGGGTGGCCACGATCGCCAGGGCGCGGGCCTTCGCCGCGATGCTGTTGAGCGCCGGGGCGCCCTGGTAGTACGGGAAGATCGCGCGCTGGAGGAAGGCGGTGAGGTCGCCGTTGCCCTTCGGCGCCGGCGCGTCGTGGTCCCGGCCGACCAGGATCAGGCCGCCGCGCGGGCCGAACAGCTGCTTGTGGGTGCAGGCGGTGGTGATGTGAGCGTGGTCGACCGGGCTCGGGTGCAGGCCGGTCGCGACCAGCCCGGCGACGTGCGAGATGTCGGCCATCAGGTAGGCGCCGACCTCGTCGGCGACGGCCCGGAAACGGGCGAAGTCGACGATCCGGCTGTAGGCCGTCGCCCCGCAGATGATCACCTTGGGGCGGTGCTCCCTGGCCAGCTCGGCGACCTGGTCGTAGTCGATCAGCCCGCCGGCGTCCAGCCCGTAGCCGACGGCGTCGAAGTACTGCCCGGCGTACGCCGCGGGGCTGCCGTGGGTCAGGTGGCCGCCCTCGGCCAGGTTCATCCCGAGCAGGGTGTCCCCCGGGTCGAGCAGGGCGGACAGCACCGCGTAGTTGGCGGTGGTCGCCGAGTGCGCCTGGACGTTGGCGTAGCGGGCCCCGAAGACGCTCCGGGCGCGCTCGATCGCCAGGCTCTCGATGTCGTCGATGACGCCGCAGCCGGCGTGGTAGCGGCGGCCGGGGTAGCCCTCGGCGGTCACGTTCACCGCGGTGGAGGCCTGAGCGGCCAGCACCGAGGGGTCGACCACGCTGGAGGAGGCGACCAGCGACAGGGTGGCGTTCTGCCGGGCCTGCTCGCGGGCCAGCACCCGGTGGAGCACCGGGTCGTCGGCGGCGAGCCGCTCGGCTCCCGCGGCCAGCAGGTCGCGCACCGGGTCCTCGGCGTCGTCGGCGTCCTCCGCGGCGGGGGCGGGGGCGGGTAATGCTGTCATGGGGGGACCGTCCTTCGTCAGAGCGGCCGGGCGAGTTCGCGCGCCAGCTCGGCCACGGTGGGAAAGTCGAACAGGGTCCAGACGTCGAGGTCCACTCCGAGCGCGGCCCGGATCCGGGTCGCCAGCTTCACGGCTGCCAGTGAGTGGCCGCCCAGTTCGAAGTAGTCCTCGTGCGGGCCGACCTCGGCGACGCCCAGCGACTGGGCGAACAGCGCGCGCAGGGTCGCCTCCAGCTCGGACCCGGCGTCCCCGGCGTCCCCGGCGGGGGCCCGGCCCGGATCGGCCGGCCGGGCGAGCTCGGCCAGGGCACGGCGGTCGAGCTTGCCGTTGGTCGAGGTGGGCAGTGCCGCGAGGGCCGTGAACTGCTTCGGCACCATGTAGGCGGGCAGCGCCCGGGCCAGTGCGGACCGGAGGGGTTCCGGGTCCAGGACCGCCGTGTCCGCCGGCACCACGAAGGCCGCCAGTCGTCGGGCGCCGTCCTCCCCCACCGGGAGCACCGCGGCCTGCCCGACGCCCGGCAGCCCGCGCAGCACGGTCTCGATCTCGCCCGGTTCGATCCGGAAGCCGCTGATCTTGACCTGGTCGTCGAGCCGCCCGAGGTACTCGATCTGCCCGTCGGTGCGGTACCGGGCGAGGTCGCCGGTGCGGTACAGCCGGGCCCCGGGGGCGAAGGGGTCGGCGACGAACCGTTCGCGGGTCAGTTCCGGCCGGCGGTGGTAGCCCAGTGCGACCTGGACGCCGCCGATGCACAGCTCCCCCGCCACGCCGACCGGCACCGGTTCGAGCCGCTCGTCGACGACGTACAGGGCGGTGTTGGCGATCGGGCGGCCGATCGGCACGTCGCGCCCGGCGAACCCGGGGCCGGCCTGCCAGTGCGAGACCTCGATGGACGCCTCGGTGGGGCCGTAGAGGTTGTGGAGTTCGCAGTCCAGCCGCTCGAAGAAGGCCCGGATCGTCGGCGGGGCGAGCGCCTCGCCGCTGGCGAACACCAGGCGCAGGCTCGCGCAGTGCGCGGCCAGCTCGTCCTCCTCCAGGAAGGCGTCGAGCATGGACGGCACGAAGTGGACGACGGTGACGCGCCGGTCCCGGATGGTCCGCTTGAGGTAGCGGGTGTCCCGGTGTCCGCCCGGACGGGCGACCACCAGGCAGGCACCGGAGACCAGCGGCCAGAGGAACTCCCAGGCGGAGACGTCGAATCCGAACGGCGTCTTCTGCAACACCCGGTCGTCCGGTCCGAGTTCGAAGCGCTGTCGGCGCCAGTGGACGGTGTTGAACACCCCGGCGTGGCGGTTCAGCACGCCCTTGGGGCGGCCGGTGGAGCCGGAGGTGTAGATCAGGTAGATCGGGGTGTCACCGGTGATCTCCGGGCGGCCCCCGGACTCCTCCCCCGGCTCCTCGACGGCCTGTCGGACGGTGACCGCGTCGGCTCCGTGGCCGGAGAGCGCCTCGACGTCCTCGGGGCGGCACAGCACGGTTCGGGCCCCGGAGTCCTCGACCATGTAGCGCACCCGGTCGGCGGGCAGTTCTGGGTCGAGCGGCACGTAGGCCAGCCCCGCCTTGAGCACCCCGAGGATCGCCACCACCAGGTCGAGCGAGCGCTCCAGGTGGATACCGACGAAGCCGGAGCCCTGAGCGGATCGCAGCCGGCGGCTCACCAGGCCCGCCCGCCGGTCGAGTTCGGCGTAGCTGAGCACGGCGCCCTCGAACTCCACGGCGGGCGCGGTCGGCGTCGCCCGCACCTGCTCCTCGAAGGCGGCCACCACGGTCGAGTCCGGGTAGGGCGTGCGCGTCCCGTTCCACTCGACGAGGATCCGCTCGCGCTCCTCCGCCGAGCCGAAGCGGGCGCGCCGGGCCGGTCCGTCGGGGTCGGTGACCAGCGCCTCCAGCAGCCGGCCGGCGTGCTCCAGGACGCGGTCGACGGTCGGCTCGTCGAGCAGGGCCGGATCGTAGGCGGCCTCCAGGACGGTGTCCTCGCCCGTGCCCTCGGGGCGCAGCCGGACGGTGAGCGGGGCCTCGGTTCCGGTCACTCCGGCTTCGGCCGCTTCGGTACGCCGACCGGCCAGTTGGCCGTCCACCTCCCGCCAGATCCGGCGCAGCCCGGCGTCCTCCGCGAGGCTGATCCGCACCTCCGCCCGCTCCAGCGCCAACCGGACGTCCTGCTGGCCCGCGTAGTGGTGCAGCAGCACCGCGAGCACGGCCGCGAGCCCGGCGTCCGGGCTGCCGGTCGGCTCCTCGGCGAGGCCCAGGAATCGCGCCAGGACCGGCGCCGGGACCGGGTGCGTACGCGAACTGCTCAGGCGGGCCGGCCGATTGGCGAGCCACCGATCGCACGGCAACCGCACCATGCCCACGGCCGCCGTCGTGACGAGGCCGCCGGCGATGTGTGTGCCGGTCATTCGCGACTCCTGGAAGTGAGCATGCACCGGACAGGTTCGAGATCAAGGGATACCGCAGACGCCGGGGTATGACAACCAACTGCCTTTTCCCCTGCAGTTTTCCGGCCCACCCCCGGGGAGGATCTTCCGCAGAGTGCGTACGGCTGACAGACTGGGCGGTGATCGCCCGCCGGCGCACTCGGTCCCGGCGCGGCCCGACCCCGGATTCCCGGGGAACGACGCCCTCCCGGTATTCCGACAGACGTCCCGGCACTTTTCACCGATGGGAGCACGATGCCCGGTTCCGTCGACGGGATCGACCCGGCCGAGCGGTACGAACTGTCCTCCGGTCAGGAGGCCTTGTGGATGTTCGAGCAGTTGGTTCCCGGCACCGCGGCCTACCACGTCCCGCTCGCCTTCCGGCTGCGCGGCCCGCTGCGGACGGATCTGCTGGACGCCGCGCTGACCCTGGTGGTGCGCCGCCAGGAGGTGCTGCGCACCGCGTTCCGCGAGGAGGACGGCGAGCCGTACCAACTGGTGCTCCCGCCCGCCGGGGCCGCGTTGCCGCTGTCCGAGGTCGCCGAGGGGGCCGAACTCGCCGACGCGCTGCACCGGGAGGCCCGCGAGCCCTTCGACCTGGCCGCCGGCCGGCCGTTCCGGCTGCGGCTGTTCCGGCTCGGGCCGCAGGACCACGTGCTCAGCCTGGTGATGCATCACATCGCCACTGACGGCTGGTCGTTGCGCCTGTTCACCGACGAACTGTCCGCCGGCTACGCCGCGCTGCTGGCCGGGAAGGACCCCGAGGCGGTGCTGCCCGCGCTCCCGGTGCCCTACCGGCGCTACACCCGGTGGCAGCGGGAGTGCCTCCGCGGCCCGGAGCTGGAGGCACTGCTCGGCCACTGGGAGGAGGAACTGCGCGGTGTCCCGGCCGTCGACCTGGCCGCCGGGCGGCAGCGCCCCCGGCGGCCGTCCTTCGCCGCCGACCGCCTCGTCGTCCGGCTCGACCCTGCCTTGCACCGCGGGCTCACCGACCTGGCCAGGGCCGCCAGGGGATCGCTGTTCTCGTGGCTCGGCGCGGCCTTCTCGCTCGCCCTGACCGAACGCACCGGACGCCCCGACACCGCCTTCGCCACCCTGTTCGCCGGCCGCGGCGAGCCGGAACTCGAACCGCTGATCGGCTACTTCGTCAACATGGTGGTGCTGCGCGCCGACCTCTCCGACGACCCGGCCTTCTGCGAGCTGGCCGCCCGGCTGAACGCCGCCACCGTACGGGCCATCGACCACGAGGTGCCGTTCGGCAGCGTGGTGCGCCGCCTCGCCCCGGCCCGCCGGCCCGGGCGCAACCCACTGGCCCAGGTCACCCTCCAGCTGCGCACCGGCGGCAGCGCCCCGGGCCGCCCGGAGCTGCCGGGAGTCCTCTGCGAGGACATCGACCTGTACCCCGGGCAGCACGCCTTCGACGCCACGGTGACCTTCGTCGAGGACGGCCCGGACTTCCTGCTCGGCATCGAGTACTCGACCGAGGCGTTCGACGCGCCGTGGGCCGCCGGCCTGGCCGACCAGCTGCAGGAGCTGCTCCGCACGGCCGTGGACCGCCCCGGCGCCCGCGTCTCCCGGCTGCTCGCCGCCGTCGCCCGCACCCCTCACGAACCCGACCAGGGAGCCTCCTGATGACCGAGCACGCCGATCCCGTCCTCCCGGTGCTGTGGAGCGACCGCACCGGGTCCGTCGAGTCCGCGCCGCTGAGCGGCCTGCGGGCGACCGCGCCCTCGGACCTCGCCGCCGGGCTGTGCGCGCTGGTGCTGCGCTACGGCGGGGTGCGGCCGGTCACCCTGTGGGGCCGCGCCGACGAGCACGAGGCGTGGACCGAGTGGCGGATCGAGCCCGCCGAACTGGCCGGAACCGGATCCTCCACACCCACCCTTCGGGCCTGCCGGGCCGCGTTCGCCCGGCGCTCGGTGGCGTTCGAGAAGGGGCTGGAGCTGTCGGTGGGCCCGCGGTCCTCGCCGGCCGTGTTCGCCCTCTCCCCCGCCGACGACGGCACCTGGACGCTGCGCCTGCGGGCCTCCGCCCGCCCCGACGACGAGCACGCGCCGGCCCGGACCGCCGCGCACCTCGCCGCCTACCTCGCCGCCCCCGACGAGCTGCGGATCGACCAGGTCGAGCACCTCACCGCCGCCGAGCGCGAGCTGGTCGCGGAGGTGAACCGCCCGCGGCCGCCACTCGCCGAGCCGGTCTGCCTGCACCGGCGGGTGGAGCGGCAGGTGGCCGCGGCCCCGGAGCGGGTCGCCGTGGTCCAGGGCCCGCTGAGCCTCACCTACGGCGAACTCGACGCCCGGGCCAACGCGCTGGCCGTCCGGATCGCCGGGCACGGGGTGGGGCCCGGCGGGCGGGTCGGCGTGGCGGCGACCCGCAGCGCCGAGCTGGTGGTGGCGGCGTACGCGGCGCTGAAGACCGGCGCGGCCTTCGTCCCGCTCGACCCGATGCTGCCCGCCCACCGCCGCGAGGTGCTGCACCGCCTGGGCCGGGTGGACGTGGTGGTCGCCGACGCCCTGGGCGCCGCCGACGGCGCGGACCCGACGACCGGTGTGCCGGTGATCCCGCTCGGCCCGGTCGAGGAGCTGCCGACCGCCGACCGGGAGGCGCTGCCCGAGGTCGACGTGACCGGCCGGGACCTCGCGTACGTGATCTTCACCTCGGGCTCCTCCGGCGAGCCGAAGGGCGCGCTGCTCGACCACGTCGGCCGGACCAGCATGATCCTCGACCTCAGCTCCCGCTACGGCCTCGGCCCCGGCGACCGGATCCTCGGCGTCTCCTCGCCGAGCTTCGACATGACGGTCTACGACGTGTTCGCCGCGCTGATGACCGGCGCCACCCTGGTGCTGCCGGAGCGCGGGAGGGAGAACGACGTCGAGCACTGGGTGGAGCTGGTCGAGCGGGCCGGGATCACCGTCTGGCACTCCGTCCCGTCCTCGCTGACGCAGTTCCTGCGCACCTGGGGCACCGGCCGCACCGGCGCGCTGCGGGCCTTCCTGCTGGGCGGGGACTGGATCCCGCTGGCTCAGCCGGAGGCGACCCGCAAGGCTTTCCCGCAGGCCCGCTTCATCGGCCTCGGGGGCGCCACCGAGGTCTCGGTGGACAGCACCTACTACGACGTGGCCGCCGTCGACCCCCGCTGGCGCTCGGTCCCGTACGGGCGGCCGATGACCAACCAGAGCGCCTACGTGCTGGACTCCTTCGGCACGCCCGCCGGGGTGGACCAGCTCGGCGAGCTGTTCCTCGGCGGCCTGGGCGTCGGCTGGGGCTACCAGGACCGCCCGGCCTTCACCGCCGAGCGCTTCCTGCCCGACCCGTTCTCGGCCGTCCCCGGCGCCCGGCTGTACCGCACCGGCGACCTGGCCCGGCTGCGGGCGGACGGCGAGCTGGAGCTGATCGGCCGGGTCGACCACCAGGTGAAGATCGGCGGCGTGCGGATCGAGCTCGGCGAGGTCCAGTCCTGTCTGCGCGAGCACCCGGCGGTGGCGGACGCCATCGTGGTGCCGGTGCGCGACTCGGCGGGCATCGCCCAGTCGCTGGCCGCCTACGTGTCGGCGGCCGAGGCGGCCGAGGGGGCCGAGGCCTCGGTCGACGTCCTCCGGGCGCACCTGCGCGAGCGGCTGCCGGAGGCCATGGTCCCGGCCCGGGTCTTCGTGCTCGCCGAGCTGCCGGTGAACCAGAACGGGAAGATCGCCCGGCCGGAGCTGGAACGGCTCGCCGCCGAGGCCGCCGCCGTCGCCGCCGCCACGACGGAGGACACCTCCGACCCGGCCGTCCGCACGGCCGTGGGCGAGACCTGGCACGAGGTGCTGGGCCTGGCCGAAGTCCCGGGCGCCGCGGCCTCCTTCATCGACCTCGGCGGCAACTCGCTGGCCGCGATCCAGGTCGTCGGCCGGCTGAACCGGCGCTTCGGCACCGCGCTGAAGGTGGCCGACCTGATCGCCGCCGACACCGTCGCCGAGGTCGCCGCCATCGTCACCGAGCGGCGCGGCACCAGCACCCGGCCGTCGCTGCTCTGACCCCGCACGTCCACGGAACGGGCCGGCCTCCGCGGTGGAGGCCGGCCCGTTCGGCGTGCGGCGGGTTCAGCGCTCGGCGAGCGTACGGGCCACCGCGTCCCGGTCCACCTTGCCGCTGTGGGTGCGCGGCAGCGCGGCCACCGTGGTGAAGGAGCGCGGGATGTACGGGTCCGGCAGGTTGCGGCGCAGCTCGGCCGCGGCCCGGGCGCCGTCCAACGGCTCCGCTCCGGCGTCGACCGTCACCGCGCAGTGCAGCGAGCGCGAGCCCTGCCCGTCGTCCAGGGCCACGCAGACCGCGGCGGAGACGGTCGGCAGCTCCAGCAGCCGCACCTCGATCTCCAGCAGGTTGACCCGGTAGCCGCGGATCTTCACGTCCTTGTCCCGGCGGGCCAGGAAGGTCACCACGCCGTCCTCCAACCGGACCAGGTCGCCGGTGCGGAAGGCGGCGGTGTGCCCCTGCGGGGTCGGGTCGACGGCGACGAAGCGCTTGGCGTTCAGCTCCGGCTGGTTGAGGTAGCCGGGCGACAACGGCGCACCGGCCACCAGCAGTTCGCCGACGTTCGGCTCGGCCGCGTCCAGCGGGTCGATCAGCAGTTCGCAGCCCGGCAGCGGCGCGCCGATCGGCGGCAGCGCGGGCCAGGAGCTGCTGGGGCCGGTCAGGGTGTGCGCCGTGACCATCGCGGACTCGCTCTGCCCGTAGTGGTTGTTCAGCCGGCACCGCGGCAGCCGGGCGAACAGCTCGCGGATGTCCGGCGTGCAGACCAGCTGCTCGCCGGCCGCGTTGACCTCGGCCAGCGCCAGGTGGTCCAGCGACTCCTCCTCGGCGGCCGCGACCGCGAGCATCTGCAGCGCGACGTACGGGAGGAAGAGCCGCTCGATCCGGTTCTCGCCCAGCCACTCCAGCAGCTCGAACGGGTCCTGGCGCAGCTCCTCCGGCACCACGACGAGCGTGCCGCCGCCGCACAGGGTGCCCAGCACCTCCTGGAAGGAGACGTCGAAGTTGAGCGGGGCGAACTGGGCGGTGCGCACGTCCGGCCGGACCGAATGGTTGCGCTGCCAGTCGGCCATGGTGTCCAGGCAGCTGTGCGGGACGGCCACGCCCTTGGGCAGGCCGGTGGAGCCGGAGGTGTAGATGACGTACGTCCACAGCTCGGGCCGGCAGGCCACCGGATCGACCGTGCCCCTCGTCGGCAGGCCGGAGATCGGCAGACTGGGCACCGGCACCTCGAACTCCGGCTCCTCGTCCGCGTACAGCAGCAGGACGGCGCCGCTGTCCTTGAGCATGTGGGCGAGCCGGGCGGCCGGGTACTCGCTGTCCAGCGGGAGGTAGGTGGCGCCCGCCCACATCGTGCCGAGCAGCGCGGCCACGACCGAGGCGCTGCGCCGCCCGGTGACCGCGACCCGGTCCCCCGGGCCGATCCCGGCCGCGGTCAGGCCCTCGGCGATGCCCTGGACCCAGGACAGCAGCTCGCTGTACGTGACGCCGCGACCGCCGTCGACGACTGCGGTCAGGGGCCCCCGCGCGACGGCCTGGTCGTGGAACGCGGCCAGCAGGCACGGCGGTCGGGACTCGCCGCCCCAGAGCGAGAGCGGAGCGGGACTCATGGCGGTGCCTCCAGGGGTGGGATCAGAACTGGTCGTCGTCATCGGGGCCGTCGGTTCCGAAGGGCTCGTCGTCCTCGTCGTCCTCGAAGAGCTCGTCGATGCCGAGCATCCCGGCGACGACGGCGAAGTAGCGGCCGGTCAGCTCGGGGGACTCGCCGATCTCGCGGAGCATCCGCAGCCGCGCCGGGGTGACGGTGAGCCTGGCGAGCTCCAACGTGCTCTGGTACGGCTCGGCCAGCTCCTCGTCGCGGCGCCGGGTGAACCGGGCCAGGGCGGCCGGGTCGTCCGGTCCGCCCGTCAGCTCCTCGGCCAGGTAGGAGGCCTGGAGCAGGGCGTTGGTGATGCCGCGGGCGCTGATGGTGTCCAGGTGGTGGCCGGCGTCGCCGACCAGCACCCAGCCGGGGCCGTGCCCGCGGCGGAAGTAGTTCTGCTGGTCGCCGGTGCCGACGATCTGCTCGACCTGCTCGGCCTCCGCGAGCTGCTCGTACAGCTCGGGCGCGGTGCCGCGCACCGCCGCCAGGTGGTGGCGGAACGGGTCCTGCTTGATCTCGGCGAACCGGTCCTGCGGGAAGTAGGTGGAGACCAGGGTCACGTCGTCGTGGGTGGGGATCCGGACGATCCAGTTGCCCGGACTCTCGTGGAAGCCGAAGCCGGTGCTGATCCCGGCCCAGCCGGTGTAGTACACGCAGCTGGCCCGCGGGTCGCCCGACTCCACCGGCGCCTCGACCAGTTGGGCCACCCGCGAGCGCATCCCGTCGGCCCCGACCACCAGTCGGGCGTGCTCGGTGCGCACGCCGCCCGCGGTGCGGAAGCGCACGCCGGTGACCCGGCCCTCGGAGTGGACCAGCTCCTGGAGGCTGGCCCGGTCCACGAACTCGACGCCCGCCTTGACGGCCGCCTCGACCAGCAGCCGGTCCAGCACCAGACGGCGCGGCGCGAAGGCGGCCGGGGCGCCCGGCATCACCGGGGCCGGGCCGGCCAGCCGGACGCCGCCGACGTCGTAGCTGATGGTGTCCAGCACCGGGCAGCCGGAGTCCAGCAGCGCCGGGAGCAGCCCCCACTCGGAGAGCTTGGCCACGCCGGGCTGGTGGATGTAGAGGGTGGACATGGTGTCCGAGGGGAACGCGGCCCGGTCGATCAGCAGCACCCGGTGACCGCGCCGGGCCAGCAGCAGGGCGGTGGCGGCGCCCGCGACCCGGGCGCCCACCACCACGGCGTCCCAGCCGCGGCTCACCGCTCGGCCTCGGCGAGCTTCTGCGCGACGAGTTCCTCCAGCGTCCTGGCCGTCGCCCGTACGGTCGGCTCCGAGTACAGCGTGACCAGCGGGAACTCGACACCGAGCCGCTGGCGCACCCGCGCGGTGAACCGGGTGGCGACCAGCGAGTGCCCGCCCAGCATGAAGAAGCCGTCCTCCGCGCCGATCCGCTCGACACCGAGCAGTTCCCGCCACACCCCGGCGACGAACTGCTCGGACGGCGTCCGCGGCGCCTCGCCCCCGGCGGCCTGCGAACCGGCCGGCGGCTCGGGCACTTTCAGCGCCCGCCGGTCGACCTTGCCGTTGGCGTTGAGCGGGAAGGAGTCCTCGACCACCAGCTGGGCCGGGACCATGTAGTGCGGCAGCCACTCCTTGGCGTGCTCCCGGACGGCGTCGAAGCCCGGGGGGTCGGCCGGGTCGACGGCGGTGACGAAGGCCACCAGCCGCTGGACCGGGCCCTCCGCGGCGACCACCACCACGGCGTCCCTCACCTGCGGGTGGCGGAGCAGCACCGTCTCGATCTCGCCGAGTTCCACCCGCATGCCGCGGATCTTCACCTGGTGGTCGCTGCGCCCGACGAAGCGGAAACCGCCGTCGGGGTGCAGGAAGCCCTGGTCGCCGGTGCGGTAGAGGCGCTCGCCGGGGCGGAACGGGTCGGGCAGGAAGGCACCGGCCGTACGGGCCGGGTCGTTGAGGTAGCCGCGGGCCAGCCCGAGGCCGCCGATGTACAGGTCGCCGACCACGCCGACCGGCACCGGCCGCAGCTCGCGGTCCAGCACGTGCACGGTGTTGTTGTCGAACGGACGGCCCAGGCTCACCGGTCCGGCGGCGGTCCCGTCGGCCGGGCCGCAGGTGTGGCAGGTCGAGTCGATCGACACCTCGGTGGCGCCCCAGGTGTTGTGCAGCGCCCCCGGCATCAGCCGGTGGAAGCGCTCGACCGTCGCCGGGGTCAGCGCCTCACCGCTGGAGGTGGTGTTCCGCAGCCGCGGCGGCACCCGCTCGGGTGCCTGCTCCACCAGGTCGAGCACCGCGCCCAGCATGCTCGGGACGACCTGGAGGTAGACCGACTCGTAGCGGGTGGCGGCCTCCAGCACCGCCACCGGGTCCCGGTGGCGGCCGGGTTCGAGCACGGCCACCCGGCCGCCGACCGACAGCGGCCAGAAGATCTCCAGGGCGGAGTCGTCGAAGGTCAGGGTGGTCTTGTGCAGGACGGTCTCGCCCCGGGCGAGCCGGTGCCTGCGCTGCATCCAGACCATCCGGTTCACCCAGCCGCGGTGGCGGCTCGCCACGCCCTTGGGCATGCCGGTGGAGCCGGAGGTGTAGTAGACGGAGACCAGGTTCTCGGGGTGCGGGCGGGCGCCGGGGCCGTCGGACGGGGCCGTCCCGTCCGGGGTCGCCGGATCCGGGGCCGCGGGATCCAGGGTCCTGGCGCCGACCGAGGCCGCGCCGATCTCCTCCCCCAGCGCCCGGTCCACCAGCAGCACCGGCGCGCCCGCGTCGGCCAGGATCTGCCGGATCCGGGCCGGCGGGCTGGCCGGATCCAGCGGCAGGTAGGCGCCACCGGCCTTGAGGATGCCGAGCAGCCCCACCACCATGTCCACCGAGCGCTCCAGGCAGATGCCCACCGCCCGCTCGGGGCCGACCCCGCGCGCCCGCAGCCGCCGGGCCAACGCCTCGGCCCGGTCGTCGAGTTCGCGGTAGCTGAGCCGGGCGGATTCCGAGACCACGGCGACGTCGTCCGGGGTGCGCTCGACCTGCGCCTCGAACAGCTCGTGCAGACAGGCGTCCGCGGGAAACTCGGCCGTCGTTCCGTTCACCTCGCGGTCCAGGCGAATTTCCTCGGCGGAACGCGCTTCGAGCCGCGCCAGCGGGGCTTGCGGATCGGCCAACGCCCCCTCCAGCAGGGCGCGGTAATTCGCGCCCAGGCGGGCGATGGTCGCCTCGTCGAAGAGGTCGCTGTCATAGGCGATGATTCCGGCCACGGAACCGTCCTCGGCTCGTGCGAGGTCGAACTCCAGGTCCGTCTGGACGAATCCGGTCGGGACGTTCCAGCGGCTCGTCCGCAGGCCGTCCAGCGGAAGCGCCGGAGCGCTCTCCTGGTGGTATCCGAATACCGCCTGCACCAGCGGCGAGTGACCGAGCGAACCCTGACTGTCCGTCATCTTGACGATTTCGTCGAAAGGCACCGCCTGGTTGCGGAATCCGCCGATGAACGTCGCCCGGCAGCGCCGGAGATACTCCGAGAAGCTCTCGCCGCGCCGGATCCGGCTGCGCAGCGGAAGGATGTTGACGAAGAAGCCGACGGTGCGGTCGAGGGCCTCGTCGTCCCGGTTGGACACCGGTGCGCCCACCACCACGTCCTGCTCGCCGGTGTAGGTGTGCATCAGCAGGGTGAAAGCGGCCAGCAGCACCACGTAGTCCGTGGTCCGGTGGCGGGCCGCGGTCTGCCGCACCCGCTCGGCCAGCTCGGCGTCCAGCGCGAAGTCCATCAGTTCGCCGTGGAAGCGCTGGCGGGCCGGCCGGGGCCGGTCCAGTGGGAGTCGCAGCAGGTCCGGGGCGCCGTACAGGTGCTCGGACCAGTAGGCGAGTTGACGCTGGGCCAGGCCGTCGGCCAGCCGCCCGGCCAGCGCGACGCCGTACTCGGCGTACCCGTCGCCGGCGTTCTCGGCGGCGGCCGGTCGCCCGGCCAGCGCGTCCGCGTAGCCCCGGCCGATCTCCTCGGCGATCACCGCGTTGGACCAGCCGTCGGTGATGATGTGGTGGAGGTTCAGCAGCAGCGTCCACTCCTCGTCCGCCGACCGGAACAGCCGGAAGTCGAAGACCCCGGGGCGTTCCAGGTCGAACGGCGCGGCGGCGGCCTCGCGCACCCGGGCCCGGAGGGAATCGGGATCCCCCCTCAGGTCGTGCACGGGAAGGCTGAACTCCAGGCGGTCGGACACCACTTGTACGGGCTGGTCGTCCACCACCGAAAAACCGGTCCGCAGTGCGGCATGACGGGATATCAGTGCACGGATTGACTGTTCCAGCGCCGGGACATCGAGTTCTCCCCGGATCTCGTGCGCGACGGGCCCGTTGTAGAGCGGGAGCCGCGGATGCAGACTGTGCAGGAGCCACAGCCTGCGCTGCTGCGGCGAGATGGGAACGACACGGTCGGGCATGGGTTGGTCCCCCGCTCTCATCACTCCAAGACGCGGCGAGACTACCCTACTCGATGCGATCATGACAGAGGTCAAATCCCTTGCGGGCACGGCAAGATCTCACCCCTTGCCGAGCCATTTCCCGCCTGTATGCTGACGTTCCTGGGGGACGCCGATCCGTGTCTCCACACCCAGGAGGAAAGGGCGTCTACGAGCCGTGGACAGCGAGTTCCCCGCCCAATCGGACGCCGCGGACGAGGATCCGTTCCCGGCGTCGAAGGTCCAGGAGCAACTCTTCCTCGCGCAGCAGACCGTCGGTGACGCACCGACCTTTCACATCCCGTGCTTCTGGGAAGTCCGGGGAACGGTCGACATCCCGGCGCTGCGCAATGCGTTCGGCGCCGTGCTCTCCCGGCACGAGGCGCTGCGCACCACTTTCCGCATTCACGAACAGGGCCTCCTCCAGGTCGTCCATCCGGAACCGCGGTGGGAATGGCGCCTCGCCACCTGCCGGGACGACGAGGAACGCGAACGGCGGATGGCGGAGCACGCCCGCGCCCCCTTCGACCTCGCGAACGGGCCGCTGGTGCGGGCCGGGCTGCTGCACTGCGCCGACGACCGCCACGTGGTCATGTTCTGCGCCCACCACGCGGTCTTCGACGGCTGGTCGGCGAAGCTGGTGCTCGACGAACTGGCGGCCCACTACCGGGCGTTCACCACCGGCACGGATCCCGCCCTGCCCGAGGTGGACTACCAGTACGGTGACTACTCGCTCTGGCACGAGGAGTGGCTGGCGGGCCCGGCCGGCGAACGGGCCCGGCGCGAGTGGGCCGAACTGCTCGCCGGGGACCTCCCGGTGCTGGAGCTGCCCGGGGACCTCCCACCGCCCGCCCCGGACTCCACCGCCGCCCCCGGCGGCACCGCCGACGTCCCGCTGCCTGCCGTGGCCGTCGAACAACTGGCGGCGCTGGCGGCCGAGTTACGCACCACCCCGTTCACCGTCCTGCTGGCGGCCTACGACCTGCTGCTCGCCGATCGCACCGGCCTGCGCGACCTCGTCGTCGGCACCCCGGCGGTCAACCGCAGCCGGACCGAGTTCCAGGCGACGGTCGGCTGCTTCGTCAACATGGTCGCCGTCCGCACCGATCTCACCGGGCCGCGGACCTTCCGGGAGCTGGTCGGGCGGGTGCGCAGCGCCGTCCTGCGGGCCCAGGACCTCCAGGCCGTACCGTTCGAGACGGTGGTGAAGGACGTCCGGCCGGCCCGGCACCCGGGGCACCCGCCGATCTTCCAGGTCGCCTTCACCGTCGGCGAGGACTTCTTCCAGCCCGTCCGGGCGGACGAGTTGGAGTTCACCCCGGTCGAGGTCCCGTCGGTCACCGCCAAGTACCAGCTGTCCGTGCAGGTCAACCGGACCGCGGCCGGACCGGTCGCCGAGTTCGAGTACCGCGCCGACCGGTTCTCCCCCGAGTGGATCGCCGACTTCGCCGCGCGCTACGCCCGGATGCTGGAACTGGCCGCCGAACGGCCGGACCGGCCGCTGACGGACTTCCTCGGCTCCGACGCGCCGCGGGCGCGCCGGGAGGCCGCCGGCCCCGCCGCCGCGGCCGGGCAGCCGCGTCCGGACGACGAGTCCACCGGCCCCACCGATCCCGCCGACTCCGCGCCGCGCGACGAGACCGAGCGGGTGCTCACCGAGGTGTGGGCCGAGGTGCTGGGGCGCCCCGCCGTCGGCATAGACGACAACTTCTTCGAGCTCGGCGGCGACTCCATCAGCAGCGTGCAGATCGTCGCCCGGGCCGGTGCCCGCGGCCTGGCCTTCCGGGTCCGCGACCTGCTGCGCAACCAGACCGTCCGCGAGCTCGCCCCGCTGGTGCGCACCACCGGGCCCGCCGCCGGCCCCGCGCCCACCGGGCCGTTCGAGCTGGTGCACCCCGAGGACCGGCCGCGGCTGCCCGCCGACGCCGTCGCCGCCTACCCGCTGACCGCCCTGCAGGCCGGCATGCTCTACCGCAGCGGCCAGCGGGCGCACACCGCGATGTACCACGACGTGCTGCTGACCCGGCTGCGGGTCGAGTTCTCGCCCGAGGCCTGGCGCACCGCCGTCGCCCGGTTGCTGGAGCGCCACGAGCTGTTGCGCACCTCCTTCGCCCCGGGCGGCTACCGCGAACCGCTCCAGATCGTCCACCGGCGGATCGCCGAGGCGCCGGTGACCTTCGAGGACCTGCGCGGCCTGCCGGAGCAGGAGCAGCGGGCGCTGATCGACCAGCGCACCGACTGGGAGGGCCGCGACCTCTTCGACTGGGAGCGGCCGCCGCTGATCCGCTACCACCTCGCCCGCCTCGCCGAGGACGAGGTCCAGCTGTGGACGGTGGTCCACCACGCCGTGATCGACGGCTGGAGCGAGCGGATCCTGTTCGGCGAGCTGCTCTCCCTCTACCTCGCCGCCCTCGGGCGCGGCGGCCCCGCCGCCCTGCCGCCGGCGCCCGGCGCCCGCTACCGCTCCTTCGTCGCCCTGGAGCGCGCCGCCGTGCGGGACCGGGAGCAGCTCGCCTTCTGGCGGGCGCAGCTGGACGGCGTCGCGCTCGGGTCCGTACCGGCCGCCCCGGGCACCGGGGTGCCGGACATGGCCGTGGTGCCGCGCGAGCTGCCGGCCGAACTGTCCGCCGGGCTGGTCGCGTTGGCGGCCCGGTTGCGGGTCCCGGTGCGGATCGTGCTGCTCACCGTGCACCTGCGGGTGATCGCGCTGCTGACCGGCTCCGAGGACGTGGTCTCGGGCGCGGTCTACAACGGCCGGATCGCCGAGCCGGACGGGGACCGGGTGGTCGGCCTGTTCCTGAACACCCTGCCGGTGCGCTCCCGGACGGCGGTCGACAGCTGGTCCGAGCTGATCCGGCAGGTCGCCGCTACGGACCTCGCCGTCCAGCCGCACCGGCGCTTCCCGATGGCCGAGCTGCGCGGCCGGGTGGCCGGTGCGGCCGCCTTCGAGACCTTCTTCAACTACACCCACTTCCGCAACGAGTCGGCCGTCCCGACCGGTGGCGTGGAGGTGCTGGAGGAGAGCAGTCACACCCCCACCGACTTCCTGCTGGGCTCGGAGTTCTCCCGCGACACCGCGACCGGCCTGATCGGCCTCGGACTGCGCTACGACGCCGACCGGATCGCCGCCGCCGACGCCGACCGCTACTTCGGCTACCACTTGGCCGTGATCCGGGCCATGCTGGCCGATCCCGCGGCCGCGCCCACCGCCGCCCCGCTGCTGGAGCGGGCGGAGTTGGCCGAGCTGCAGGAGTGGAACCGGACGGAACGGGAGTACCCCGGCCCTCGGCTGCTGCACCGGGCGATCGAGCGGCAGGCCGCCGCCGCCCCGCAGGCGCCCGCCGTGCTGTTCCGCGACCGCGTCCTGAGCTACGCCGAACTGGACGGCCGGGCCAACGCCTTGGCGCACCGGCTGGTCGCGCTCGGCGTGCGGCCCGGCGACCACGTCGGGATCGTGCAGCACCGCTCGGCGGAGCTGGTGGTGTCGCTGTTCGCCGTGCTCAAGGCGGGCGGCGCGTACGTCCCGCTGGATCCGGCGGACCCGGCGGAGCGCACGGCCGGTCTGCTCGCCGGGTCCGGCTGCCGGGTGGTGCTGACCGCCGCCGGTACGGAGGACTTCCGCCCGGCGGGCGTGCGGGTCGAGTTCGTGCCGGACGACCCGGCGCGCAGCGAGCGGGGCCCCGAGGTCGGGACCGGCCCGGGCGACCCGGCGTACGTCATCCACACCTCCGGCTCCACCGGCCGCCCCAAGGCCGTGGTGGTGTCCCACCGGGCGATCGCCAACCGGCTGGACTGGATGACGGAGGAGTTCCGGCTGACCGCCGAGGACCGGGTGCTGCAGAAGACGCCGTACACCTTCGACGTCTCGGTGTGGGAGTTCTTCTGGCCGCTGCGCGAGGGCGCCCGGCTGGTCGTCGCCGAACCCGGCGGGCACTGGGACCCCGGCTACCTGGAACAGGTGCTGGCCGGGCGGTCCATCACCGTGGCGCACTTCGTCCCCTCGATGCTGCGGGCCTTCCTGGACGCCGCCGACGTGTCCGCCGCCACCTCGCTGCGGCAGGTGGTGTGCAGCGGCGAGGCGCTGCCGGCCGACCTCCAGCGGGACTTCCTGGACCGCTCCAAGGCCTCGCTGGCGAACCTGTACGGCCCCACCGAGGCCGCCGTGGACGTGACGTACTGGCACTGCACTCCCGAGGGCGCCCGGGGCGCCGACACCGTGCCGATCGGCCGTCCGATCGCCAACACCCGGATCCACCTGCTGGACCCGTCCGGCCACCCCGTCCCGGTCGGCACCGCGGGCGAGCTGTTCATCGGCGGCGTCTGCCTCGCCGACGGCTACCACGGCCGTCCGGAGCTGACCGCCGAGCGCTTCCGCGAGCACACCCTGCCGGACGGCACCACCGAGCGCCTCTACCGCACCGGGGACCTCGCCCGCCGGCGCCCGGACGGCGCGATCGAGTACCTGGGCCGGACCGACGCCCAGGTGAAGATCCGCGGCATGCGGGTCGAGCCGGGCGAGATCGAGGCCGTCCTGTCCGCGCACCCGGACTGCGGCTCGGCCGCCGTGACCTTCGACGGCGAGCGGCTGATCGGGTACTTCACCGTCCGGCCGGGCGGCGCGCTGCCGGTCGAGGAACTGCGTCGGCACGCCGAGGGGCTGCTCCCCCGGCACATGGTGCCCGCCGTCTGGCAGCCGCTCCCCGAGCTGCCGCTGACCGGCAGTGGCAAGGTGGACCGCAAGCGGCTCCCGGCGCCCGCCGACGCCGTGCGCTCCACCGCGCCCACGCGGCCGCTGACCGTGGCCGAGCGCCTGGTCGCCGCCGCCTGGACGGACGTACTGGACACCGCGGACTTCGGCCTCGACGAGGGCTTCTTCCGGGTCGGCGGGCACTCGCTGGCCGCCGTCCGGCTGATCGGGCGGCTGCGCCGGGACTTCGAGCACCGGCTGAGCGTGGCCGAGCTGTTCGCCCATGACACGGTCGAGCGCCTCGCCGCCCTGCTGGAGGCGCCCCCGCCGGAGGCCCCCGACGGCTGGGACGTACTGCCCCTGCGCCCCTCGGGCGCCGCGCGGCTGTGGCTGTTCCCGCCGGTCGGCGGCAGCGCCCTGGGCTACCTGGCCCTGACCGCCGCGCTCGACCCGCGGCTGGCCGTGTACGGGCTGGACTGCGCCGAGCCGGTCGGCGCCACCGTCGAGGAGATGGCCGCGGCCGCCGTGGCCCGGATCGGGCGGGACCACCCGAGCGGCCCGGTCCACCTGGCCGGCTGGTCCTTCGGCGCGGTGCTGGCCTTCGAGGCCGCGGGGCTGCTGACGGCGGCCGGCCGGGAGGTGACCCTCGCCATGGTCGACGCTGCCTTCCCCGACCCCGAACAGCTCGCCGGGCTGGACGACACCCGTACCACCGAGGCGCTCCTGCGGGACGCCCTGGCGCTCACCGGTGCCCCGCCCGCCGAGTCGGGCAGCGGGGCCTGGGCCGCGCGCCACCGCGTCTTCGCCGCCAACCTGCACGCCCACCACGCCTACCGGCCGCGCCGCCACCCCGGCGACGCGGTCTACCTGGAGAGCCGGGACGGCCGGGAGCTGGGCAGCGCCGAGGCCTGGCGGGCGGTGGTGTCCGGCGACTTCCGGGTCCACCGCTTCGACACCGACCACTACGGCCTGGTCCGGCAGCCGCACGTCCGGGCCGTCGGCGGCGTCCTCGGCGCCGCCGCGCTCGGCGGCTGACCCGGCCGCCGCGGCCCCGCCGTCCGACCACCCCGACACCGACCACCCCGACACCGCAACGGTGGGAACAAGGAGTTCACGGCGCCATGCAGACCGACGCGGGCAAATGGCTGTTCCGCCGACCATCCGAGGACGCCCCGGCACGGATCTTCCTCTTCCCGTACTCGGGCACGGGCGCGTCGATGTACCGCGCCTGGCCCGAGCGGATCGGCGAGGTCGAGGTGTGCCTGGTGCAGCTGCCCGCGCGGGAGAACCGCCTGCGCGAGCCGCACCCGGTCACCTACCAGAACCTCGCCGCGGCGGCCGCGGCGGCCCTGGCGCCGCTGGTGGACCGGCCGACCGGCTTCTTCGGCCACTGCGGCGGCGCCCTCTCCGCCTTCGCCACCGCGCTGGAACTGGAGCGGGTGCACGGCAGGGAGCTGACCGCGCTCTTCATGTCCTCCCAACTCGCCCCGGACGAGGACCCGTTCGGCCGTTGGCTGTGGCTGGAGCGGGAGGACCTCGCGGTCGAGCTGAACATCCTCGCCGAGGCGGCCGGGACCAGGATGGACCCGGACTTCCTCGACGTCGCGCTGGACGTGCTGGAGGAGGACCTCGCGGCCCAGCGCCGCTACCGGCTCGACGCCCCCGAGCCGCTGGCCTGCGCCGTGCACGCGGTCGGCTGGAAGGACGACGTGGAGATCCGCCCCGAGCAACTGGGCGGCTGGACGCGGTACGTCCCGCCCCGCCGCCACCACGAGCACCTGCTGGACGGCGGGCACCACGCCTTCCTCGCCGCCCCGCAGCCGCTGCTCGACCTGATGGGCCGTGCCATGACCCGGGAAGGAGCGGCGTCGTGAAGCTCACCGGACTGTGGGACCACGCGGACTTCCGCAGACTCTGGGCCGGCCAGACCCTGTCCATGCTGGGCACCAACATGGTCGCGGTGGCCGTCCCCCTGATCGCCTCGGTCAGCCTGGGCGCCTCGGTGTTCCAGATGGGCCTGCTGCTCGCCACCGAGTTCCTGCCCTACCTCCTGATCAGCCTGTTCGTCGGGGTCTGGCTGGACCGGCGGCCGAAGAAGATGATCATCGTGGCGGCGGACGCCGTCCGCTCGCTGATCCTGCTCTCCGTCCCGCTGCTGTCCTGGGCGCACCTGCTGAGCGTGCCCATCCTGCTCGGGGTGGTGTTCGGCACCGGCGCCTGCAGCACCGTCTCCGACATCGGCAACGCCTCGATCCTGCCCGCCCTGGTCGAGCGCGAGGACCTCGTCGAGGGCAACAGCAAGCTGGAGATGAGCAGTTCCGTCTCCAACATCGGCGGCCGGACCTTCGGCGGCCTGCTGGTCCAGCTGCTCACCGGCCCCGTCGTCATCATGGTCAACGTCTTCGCCTTCGGGCTGGCGGCCGCCTGCACGCTGCGCATCCGCAAGCGCGAGCCGGTGCCCGAGCGGCCCGCCGACGCCCAGCCGTCCTCGATGTGGAAGGAGATCGGCGAGGGCCTGGGCTTCATCTTCGGCGACCCGACGCTGCGCACCCTGGTGCTGGTCACCTTCCTGGTGAACTTCTCCGCCATCGCGATCGACCCGGTGTTCCTGGTCTTCATCACCCGCACCCTGGACCTGCCCGGCATCCTGGTCGGCGCGCTGCTGGCCGGGACGGGCGTCGGCTCGCTGGTGGGCGCCCTGATCGCGGCCCGGCTGGGCAGGGTGCTGCCCTTCGGTCGGATGGTGGTCTGGACCACCGTGGCGATGACCGCCGTCGAACTCGTCATCCCCGCGGCGACGGTGATGCCCAAGGGCGTCGCCTTCGTCATGCTGATGTTCGTCCAGGTCGCCTACGCCGTGCTGGTGATCGCCAGCGCCGTCAACATCCGGAGCTACCGGTCCGCGATCACCCCGGACGACATGCAGGGCCGGATGAACGCCTCCACCCGGATGATCGTGATGGCCGGCACCCCGTTCGGCGCCATGGCCGGCGGCGCGCTCGGCTCCTGGCTGGGCACCCAGCTGGCGATCGTGGTCTGCGCCGGCGGCATCGGGCTCGCCGCGCTGCTGCTCGCCCTCTCGCCGGTGCGGACGGTGACCGGCATCCCCACCGGACTCCCCGCCCCCGCCGCGGTCTGACGCTCCGCCTGATCCCTCCCCCACGACCAGGAAGGCCACGAACGTTCGTGAACGACACCGATGCGGTCGGCCGTGCCACGCTGGATGCCCTCTTCGCCCGCGCCCTGGCGGAGGAGGCCACCGCCTCGACCGCCGCCGCCCCCGCGTCCGCCGCCGTGCCCGCCGCCCGCTCGGGCGACGGACGGGCGCCCGCGTCGCTGGCGCAGAAGCGGCTCTGGTTCCTGGAGCAGTTGAACGGCCCCAACAGCACCTACAACGTCCCGTTCCGGCTCCGGCTGGCGGGCGAGCTCGACGCCGAGGCCCTGCGGCTCGCGGTCGGCGACCTGGTGGCCCGGCACGAGGGTCTGCGCACCACCTTCGCCGGGGACGAGGACGAGGTCTTCCAGCTGCTGCTCGAACCGGACCAACTGCCCTGGGAACACGTGGACCTGAGCGTCCTCGGCGAGGACGCGGTGACCCGGCTGATCGAGCAGGAGAGCCGGATCCCGTTCCCGCTGGCCGGCCGTCCGCTGTTCCGCGCCAAGCTGATCCGGGCCGGGGCATCGGTGCACCACCTCGCCGTCACCATGCACCACGCGATCACCGACGGCTGGTCGGAGGGCCTGTTCTTCCGGGAACTGGGCGCCTGCTACACCGCCCGGGTCGGCGGCGCGCCCACCGGCCTGGCCCCGCTCACGACGCGCTACGCCGACTACTCGGCCTGGGAGGCCGAGCCCGCCACGGTGGAGCTGTACCGCGGCCAGCTCGCCTTCTGGCGCGAGCGGTTGGCCCGGCTGCCGCAGGAGGCCGGGATCCCGGCCGACCTGCCGCGGCCGGTCCTGCTCAGCGGCGAGGGCGCCAGCGTCACCGTGCCCGTCCCGACGGACCTCCAGCGGCGGCTGGCCGCCTGGGGCTCGGGGCACGAGGCCTCGCTGTTCGCCACCGCGGTGACGGTGCTCGCCGCCCTGCTGCACCGGTACAACGGCGAGGAGCGGGTGGTCGTCGGCGTGCCGGTGGCCAACCGGCCGCGCGCCGAGTGGGAGCCGGTCATCGGCTACTTCGCCAACACCCTGGCCGTGCCGGTCGACCTGGCCGGCGATCCGACGCTGCGCCAGCTGCTCGGCCAGGTGAGGACGGTGGCGGCGGAGGCGCTGTCGCACCAGAACGTTCCGTTCGACCGGGTGGTGGAGGCCCTCGGCGTGGTCCGGGACCCGTCCCGCAACCCGGTGTTCCAGGTGATGTGCAGCGTCAACCAGGTCGTTCCGCCGCCGGAGCTGCCCGGGCTGGCGGTCGAGATCGTGGAGATGCGCAACGACTCCGCCAAGTTCGACCTGGAGCTCGCGGTCAGCTACACGGCGGACGAGGTCGGCTTGACCTTCGACTACGCCACCGACCTGTTCGAGCGGGAGACCGTCGAGCGGCTCGCCGCCGACTACCTGGCACTGCTGGAGGCCTTCCTGGCCGAGGGCACGGCGAGCGTCGGCGGCGTCCCGCTGGGTGTGCACGGGCCGGCCGAGGTCGACGGTGCCGAGGCGGAGGTCCGCGACCGGTACGGCAACCGGGCGCCCACCGGGGTGTACGGCGACCTGCTCCTGGCGGGCGCACCCAGCGGCCGCCGGGCCCGGGTGCTGGCCGACGGCACCGTCGAGTACGCCGCCGACCCGCGGATCCCGCTGCCCCGCCCCGCCTCGGGACCCACCGACGGCTCCGACGCCCCCGCGACCGGGACCGAACGGGCCCTCGCGGCGATCTGGTCCCGGCTGCTGGGCACCGAGACGGTCGGCCGGCACACCGACTTCCTGCGCGACGGCGGGGACTCGCTGCTGGCCACCCGGCTGGTCGCCCGCATCCGGCGGCAGTGGTCGGTCAAGCTCTCCGTCCGCCACATCCTCAAGACCCCGGTGCTCGCAGACCTGGCCAAGCTGCTGGACGAGGCCGCCGCGACCCCCGCCGAGGCGCCCGCCCGCAGCGCGATCCCGGCCGCCTCCGGCCCCCGGCCCGAGGTGCTCCCGCTGTCCATGGCCCAGCGCGGAATCTGGATCGTCAACCGGCTCGGGCAGCAACAGGCCTTCTACCACATGCCGTTGGCGGTGCGGATCGACGGCGAGCTGGACCTCGCCGCGCTCACCGCGGCCGCGGCCGACCTCGGCCGGCGGCACGAGATCCTGCGCACGGTCTTCCCCGCCGACGCCGGCGTGCCCCGCCAGTCGGTGCAGCCGCCCGAGGCCGTCGCCCAGGTCGTCCGGGCGAGCGCCGTCCACCCCAACGGCCTCCAGCAGGCGCTGCGGGACGCGCTGGAGACCCCGTTCGACCTGACCGTCGAAGTCCCGCTGCGGCTCCACGTGTTCAGCACCGGCCCGCGCTCGCACGTCCTGCTGGTGGACGTCCACCACATCGCCTGCGACGGCCTCTCGCTGGCCCCGCTCTGCCGCGACCTGGCCACCGCCTACGCCGCCCGGGCCGCCGGCCAGGCTCCGGCCTGGCACGAACTCCCGATCCAGTACGCGGACTTCGCGCTCTGGCAGGCGCAGCAGCTGGGCCGCGCCGAGGATCCGGGCAGCCCGTTCGGGCGCAGCCTGGAGTTCTGGTCCAAGGCGCTGGCCGGGCTGCCCGAGGAACTCGCACTGCCGGGGGCCCGGCCGCGCCCCGCGACGCCGACCTTCCGCGGCCTGCCGACCCGGGTGGAGGCCGGCCCCGAGCTGTACCGGCGGATCACCACCGCGGCCCACGAGCACGGCGCCAGCGTCTTCATCGTGCTGCAGGCCGCGATCGCCGCGATGCTCACCCGGCTCGGCGCCGGCACGGACATCCCACTGGGCACCCCCACCGCGGGCCGTTCCGACCAGGCGCTGGACGACCTGATCGGCTGCTTCATCAACACCGCCGTGCTGCGCGCCGACACCTCCGGCGACCCGAGCTTCCGCACCCTGATCGCCCGGGTGCGGGAGACCAACCTCGCCGCGCACGACCACATGGAGCTGCCCTTCGACGAGATCGTCACCGCCCTCAACCCGCCCCGCCAGCACGGCCGCAACCCGTTGTTCCAGGTGATGGCGAGCCTCAACGGCGAACCCGAGCCGGTGCCGTCGCTCGGCGGCCTGCCCACCCAGCCCTTCGACCTGGGCACGCCCGCGACCCCCTTCGACCTGACCTTCGAGCTGACCGAGGACCGGGCCCGGGCGACCCTCAGCGGCGTCCTGACGGTCAGCGCCGACCTGTTCGACGAGGCGGCCGGGCAGGCCCTGGCCCAGCGGCTGCTGCTCGCGCTGGCCGTCGCGACCGAACAACCCGACCTGCCGGTCTCCCGCTGGGAGCTGCTGCTGCCGGGCGAGCGCGAGGCCGTCCTCGGCACGTGGAGCACCGGTGCGGCCGCTCCCGAACCGGCCACCCTGGCCCAGCAGTTCGAGCGGGCGGTGGCGGCGGCGCCGGCCGCGCCGGCCCTGGAGGCGGGCGACATCACCCTCAGCTACGCCGAACTCGACGAGCAGGCCAACCGGCTGGCCGCCGAACTGGTCGCCCGCGGGATCGGCCCGGAGCGCACGGTCGCACTCGCCCTGCCGCGCAGCGGAGAACTGGTGCTCGCGGTGCTGGCGGTCGCCAAGGCCGGCGGCGCCTTCCTGCCGCTGGACGTCCAGTTCCCGGTCGAGCGGCTGTCGTTCATCCTGTCCGACGCGCGGGCCGCGCTGGTGCTGACCGACTCGGCCGGCGCCTCCGCCCTGCCCGTCGGCGCCCCGGCCACGCTGCTGCTGGACGACCCGGACCTGCTGGACGCGCTCGCGGACCAGTCCGGCGAGCGCCCGGCCACCGCGCCGGTCGACCCGGCCAACGCCGCCTACCTGCTGTACACGTCCGGCTCGACCGGGCAGCCCAAGGGCGTCGTGGTCACCCACACCGGGCTGGCCCCGCTCTGCGAGCGGCTGCAGGAGGTGGTGATGGCGGGAGGTGACGGGGAGCGGCCCGGGAGTGCCGGCGAGCAGCCCCGGGTGCTCCAGCAGGTGTCCCCCACCTTCGACATGTACGTCATGGAACTCCTGATGGCCTTCCGCTCCCGGGGCGTCCTGGTGGTGGCGCCCGCGCACCCGGTGCTGGGCGAGGAGCTGGCCGTCCTGCTCGAACACCGGCGGATCAGCCACGCGGTGCTGACCCCGACCGCCCTGGCCGCGCTGCCCGCCCGCGCGTTCCCCCGGCTGCGGGCGGTGGTCAGCGGCGGCGAGGCGCTCGGCACCGACCTGGCGGCCCAGTGGGGGCGCGGGCGGCGGCTGCACAACGCCTACGGCCCGACCGAGACGACCGTGCTCGGGACCCTGTCCGGCCCGCTGGACGGGGCGACGAGCCCGCCGCTCGGCGAGCCGATCACCGGCTCCCGGCTGTTCGTGCTGGACGAGGCCCTGCGGCCCGTCCCGCCCGGCGTCACCGGCGAGCTGTACCTCTCCGGGCCGAGTCTGGCCCGTGGCTACCTGGGCCGCCCCGACCTGACCGCGGACCGCTTCCTGCCCTGCCCGTACGGCGCGCCCGGTGAGCGGATGTACCGCACCGGCGACCTGGCCCGGTGGACGGCCGACGGCGAGCTGCGGTACCTGGGCCGGGGCGACGGGCAGGTGAAGATCCGCGGGGTGCGGATCGAGCTCGGCGAGATCGAGGCCGTCCTCGCCGCACACCGCAAGGTCGCCGCCTCGGCGGTGGTGGTGGACGGTTCGGCCGGGGCCGGGCCGCGCCTGGTGGCCTTCGTCACCCCGGTGGACCCGGCCGGTCCGGCCGCCCGGCCGACCCCGGCCGAGCTGCGGGCGCACTGCGCCCGCTCGCTGCCCCGGGCCATGACGCCCGCGCGGTTCGTGGTGCTCGGCGCGATGCCGACCCTGCCGTCGGGGAAGACCGACCGCAAGGCGCTGCGGGTCCCGCCGGAGGAGGGCGCCGAGGGCTTCCGCACCCCGCCGGGCACCGCCACCGAGCGGGCGCTGACCGGGATCTGGCAGCGGCTGTTCGGGACGGAGCGGATCGGGATCGACGACGACTTCTTCGTCCTCGGCGGCCACTCACTGGCGGCGGTCCGGATGCTCGCCGAGATCCACCAGGGCCTGGGCGTCGAACTGCCGTTGAGCGCCTGCTTCGAACACCCGACCATCGCGGCGCTGGCGGCCCTGATCGACCGGACGCCCCGGTCGGACGCGCCGGAGGCCGCCGTGGTGCGACGGCGCCGCCCCGCACAGGGGGCCTGAGAACGGCGGGGAGCGCCGGCGGCCCGCCGGCGCTCCCTCTTCCGTACCCGGCTACTGCTGCTCGGGCTCGACCACGACGGCGAGTTCGGCCAGTGCGGCGTCCAGGGCCGCGCCCACCTCCTCGGGGCCGTCCCCGACCGCGATCACGTGGCCCAGCCGGTCGTACGCCTCCCGGACCGGCCGCACCGAGCGGCCCACCGCGGCCGTCACCGTGACCCGGTCCACCCCGGCG
Organism: Kitasatospora sp. NPDC059648; assembly: GCF_042734825.1. Lineage (NCBI taxonomy): Bacteria > Bacillati > Actinomycetota > Actinomycetes > Kitasatosporales > Streptomycetaceae > Kitasatospora > Kitasatospora sp. NPDC059648. The sequence goes on from NZ_JBHWDU010000046.1 coordinate 34,914, forward strand.
ACCGCGGCCGCCCGCTCGACGCCCTCGACGGCGGCCAGCCGGCCCGCCCCGGCGGCGGTCAGGAAGCGGATCCCGGCGGAGCGCTCCCGCTCCGGGGCCAGGTTCAGCGGCAGTCCGGCGGCGGCGCGGATCTGCTGGTCCAGCAGGTCGATGCCGGTCGCGGGCCGGATCAGCTCCGGGATCATGCCGCCGGCCAGCCGGGCGTTGATCTCGATGACGGCCGGCCCGTCGGCGGTCAATCGCAGTTCGACGTGCGCCGGGCCGCGGTTCAGCCCGACGGCCTCCAGGCTGCGCCGGGCGGTGTCGGCCATTGCGGCGGCCGTCCCGGCGGGGAGCACGGCTGGGAACAGGTGCCCGGTCTCCACGAAGTACGGCAGCTCGCTGACGGTGCGCTGGGTGATGCCGACGCAGACCGCCTCGCCGTCCGCCCAGAACATCTCCGCGCTGAACTCCGGCCCGGTCAGGAACTCCTCCACCAGCACCGTCCCGGCACTGGCCTGGCCGCGCACGTTGCGGGTGACGGCCAGCAGCTTGCGGACCTGCCCGGTGGCGGTGGCCACGTCCTCGCACCACAGCACCTCGTGCGAGCCGGACTCGTCGACCGGCTTGACCACGCAGGGCAGGCCGACCGCCGCGACCGCGGCCTCGACCTCGGCGGGGTCGCGGACCTCGGCGAACCGGGGCTGGCGCACCCCGTGCGCGAGCAGGGTGCGGCGGGTCGCCGACTTGTCCCGGCAGGCCGCCAGCGCCGACGCCGGGTTCGCCGCCACCCCGAGCCCCTCGGCCAGCGCGGCCGCCTGGACCAGGTAGTACTCGCTGGTGGTGGTCACACCCGCCACCTCGCGGCCGCCGGCCGCCTCCTCGGCGGCCTTGCGCAGCGCCTGCGGGTCGTCGGTGTCGCAGACCACGACCCGGCAGCCGGTCTCCGCCAGCCCCTGGTAGCGGGCCGGGTCCACCACGAACAGCACCGGCTCCAGGCCGAGCCGCACCGCGGTGGTGAGGGCGAGCATGCCGGTGCCGGTGGTGTTGGACTCCACGAACAGCAGCAGCGGGCGCTCCCGGCGGGAGATCTCGGCGTACGACCAGCTGTGCACCGGCTCGCCGTAGCGAACGGGCGCCGGCTCGGTCGCCACCGCGGGCCGGACGGCGTCGGCGGTGACGGCGGTTGTGGAGGCGTCGGCGGCGTACACGGTGTCGACGTAGCGGTCGCCGCGGTCCGGCATGATGCCGACCAGCCGGGTGCCGGGCGCGGCGTTCGCCGCCAGATGGGTCAGCACCCGGTAGACCGAGCCGGAGGTGTTCCCGGCGAAGATCTTCTGCTCCCGGGCCAGTGCCCTGGTCGCGGCGAAGGCCTCGTCGTCGGAGAGCCAGTGCACCTCGTCGATCAGCCGGTAGTCGACGTTGTCCGGGTAGAGGCTGTTGCCGAGGCCGGACTGCCGGCGGGTCGGTACGTCGGGCTGACCGAACAGCACGCTGCCGACCGCGTCGACGCCGACCACCTTCAGCTCGGGGAAGCGTTCCAGCAGGGCCCGGGACGTCCCGCACAGCGAACCGCCGCTGCCCACCGAGCCCACCACCACGTCCACCGTCCCGAGGTCGGCGACGAGTTCCTCGGCCAGGCCCCGGTAGGCCGCCGGGTTCTGCGGGTTGGAGTACTGCTGCGGCCAGAAGGCGCCCGGCAGACCGGCCATCAGCTCGGCCAGCAGGTCCAGCCGGGCCGACTGCCAGCCCTGGTCGCCCATCGCCGACACCACGTGCACCTCGCAGCCCAGGGTGCGCAGCTTGGCGAGGGTGATCGGGTCGATCCGCGGATCGGTGACGATGTGCACCGGGTGGCCCAGGTGGGTGCCCACCAGCGCCAGGCCGAGCGCCATCGTCCCCGAGGAGCTCTCCACGATCGGCGCGCCCGGCTTCAGCGCCCCGGAGCGGCGGGCCTCGGTGACGACCTGCCGGGCCACCCGGTCCTTCATCGCGAAGTTGTTCGCCAGCTCCAGCTTCGCGTAGACCTCGACGCCCTCCGGCGCGGGCACCCGTAACCGGACCAGGGGCGTGTGACCGATGGCCTCGACGATCGATTCATGCCGCATGAGCTAGCTCCATGTCCTGAAGGTTGAGGGCCCGGACCGTGGTGGTGGTGCCGGGCAGGGTCGAACAGGCCGCCACGGCGGCGGCCAGGCGGGGCCCGTGGTCGGCGTCGTTCTCGTCCAGCAGGAGGCCCAGCAGGGTGCCGCTGTGCGCGCACACCACCCCCTGCGCACCGACCCGTTCGGCGATCGCGAGCATCGCGTCGAGGTTGCGCTTGGGCGCCAGGCGTTGGTTCAGCACCGCGCTGCGGGTCGTCACCGCCCCCACCCGGGCGAGGTCGCCGGCCCGCACCGCCGCGGCGAGCTCCGCCAGCAGGTCCGCGTACTCGGCGCAGTGCGCCGGGGAGAACACCTTGGGCACCCGGTTGAACGCCACCGTGTCCAGGAGCCCGCCCTCGTCCACCGCGACCACGGTCGCCGCCGGGAGGCCGCCGAGGCGCTCGCGCAGCCGCACCTCGCGGTGTTCGAAGGCCACCACCCCGGGGTGCATCACCCCGTCGGTCGGCTCGATCGGGCGCAGCCAGCGCTCCACCGCGGCCGGTGAGGTGTCCAGGCCCACCGCGGCGCCGACCGCCCGTACGGTGGCGACCAGGTCGGCCGAGGAGCTGGCCATCCCCTTGCCGACCGGCAGGTCGCCGTCCAGCAGCAGCACCCCGCCGGCCGGCCGGTCGCAGGAGGCGAGCATCGCGTCGGCCACCCGGCGGGTCTTGGTCTTGTGCGAGGGGAAGACGCGCAGCGGGCCGTCCGGGTCGAGGCGGAAGCGGGCCCGGGCCCAGCGGTCGACCGGCAGCGTGACCAGGAACTCCGGGCCGCCGGGCAGCGCGCCCTGGAGGAGTTCGCCGAAGGTGCCGAACGCGCGGGCCGAGCCGGTCCGCAGGTCGATCCCGCGGCGGGGGGCGGCGAGAGAGGGACGGCGCGGGGGCTCGGGCCGGGACGGGGGCTCGGGCTGGCGCGGGGTCACGGGCTGGGGCGGGGTCACGGGCTGGGGCTGCGGCGGGGTCAAGGCCGTTCCGCCGGGGTGTCCGCCGCCGCCGACGGCGCGAGCAGCGCCGCGACCCGGTCCGCCGCCGCCCGTACGGCGGCGTCCCGCTCCGCCCACCGCGCGGTCAACCGCTCGTGCTCGCCGAGGAGTTCGACGAGGGTCGCGCGGACCTGGTCGGGGTGGGTCGAGCCGACCGAGGTCTTGGCGCGCAGGCCCGCCTCGACGCTCAGCGACGCGGCCAACAGTGCCTCGGGACCGGCCAGTCGGTGCCCGGCCTGCTCCGCGATCGCCGAGAGCAGCGCGGCGTCCCCGTCCGCCGGGGCCAGGCCCTTGTCCAGCGCGGCCCTGATGTAGCGGCCCGCGATGATCTGCGCGGTGCGCCAGGGCACGCCCTCGTCCAGGGTCAGCCGGTTGGCGAGGGTGAAGCCGCCGAGGAACTCGCCCTCGCAGGCCGCGCGCATCCGGTCGGTGCGGAACTCCAGACCGGTGACCACGGCGTGCGCGAGCCGCAGCGTCGAGCGCAGCGCCTCGGTCTGCACCCGCAGGTGCGCGCCTGCCTCCTTGGAGACCTCCACCGTGTTGGTGTACGGGGTGTTGCGCTGCGCCGCCGCCAGTTCGGCCGCGCTGCCCGCCACCAGCGCGCAGCGGCCGCGGATCCGCTCCAGCACGGGGAAGTTCTTCTTCTGCGGCATCGCGGCGGAGATCCCGGAGAGCTCGTCCGGGAGGTCCAGGAAGCCGTGGGCGCTGCCGCCCCAGGCCATCAGGTCGGTGGTGAAGCGGCTGAGCGCGACGGCGAAGTTCGCCGCCTCGGCCGCGATCGCCAGCGCCCAGCCGCGCGAGGCGACGGCCACCAGGGCGTGCGGCTGGGGCCGGGCGAAGCCGAGCAACTCGGCCATCCGGGTGCGGTCCCAGGCGAGTTCCTGGCCGGCCATGCTGCCGGCGCCCAGCGGCGAGGCGTCGATCTCGTCGTACGCGGCCAGCAGTCGGCGCACCGCGGTGAGCGTCTCGCTGGACAGCGCGGCCAGGTAGAAGCCGGGGCTGACGACCTGGGCGGCCTGGGCGTGGGTGTAGCCGGGCATCGGCACCTCGACCGCGCCCGCCGCCAGCTCGCGGACCGCCGCGTCGAAGGCGAGCAGGTCGGCGGCCAGCGCCCGCACCTGCTCGCGGGCGGACAGCAGCTGGGCGCACACCTGGAGGTCGTTGCGGCTGCGGTCCACGTGCCAGGCCGCGAACGGCGCGACCGGGCCGGCCGCCACGTGCCGCTCCAGGGCGAAGGAGATGTCCGACATGTTCTCCCGGGGGTTCGCCCGGACGGTCTCCGGGGACACCCCGTCCAGCCGGTCCGCGATCGCGGCGGTCCCCGCGTCGTCGACCAGCTCCATCCGCCGGTACTCCAGCAGCAGCACCTTCTCGATCGCCACGTAGTGCCGCAGCAGGTGCTCGGCCTCGTAAGCGAACTGCGGCGCCAGCACCTCCTCGTGCCACACCTCACTCGGTATGCCGACGATCCGACCGGTCACCGTCATGTCGTGCTCCTCAGAAGAACCGATGGGGCGGCCCGGCCCCCGCGGGGGGCGTCCGGCTCGGACGGTCGGCGGGCGCCGGCGGGAGAACCGGCGGACCGCTCGTCGTGGGCCGGTCGGGGCGGCCGGGTTCCGGCGGCTCCGGGCAGCAGGGACAACAGCATGGACAGCGGCGTGGCCGGCTCGGCGAGGGCGGCGCCGAGCAGTGCCAGGTAGTCGTCGAGCAGGCCGCGGGCGGTGGCGGGAGCGAACAGCTCGCTGTCGTACACCAGGCGGGCGGCGCGGTCGGCGACTTCGAGCAGCAGGTCGTCCTCGGCGAAGCCGCACGGGGGGCCGGGTTCCGCGCCCCCGGTCAGGGCGAAGGCGAGCCGGTGGAGCGGCGGTTCGGCCGGTCGGCGCAACGGCAGCTCCCGGTGCTCCCGGTGCTCCTGATGCGCCCGGTGCTCCCGGGCGGCCGGCGCGACGCTCCGGACCCGGTCGACCAGTTCGGCGAAGGCCGGGTCGCCGGAGGTGTCCAGGCGCAGCACCGCCGTGCCGGCCAGGGCGCCGACCAGCGAACGGGTCTCCGGCCGGTTGCGCCCGGAGACGGGTACGCCGATCGCGTGGTCCGTCCGGCCGGAGCGGTCGTGCAGCAACGCCGCGTAGGCGGCCAGCAGCAGCACGACGGGCGCCGCGTCGAGCCGGTCGGCGCCCGTCCGCAGCGCGGCCTGCAGGCCGGGCGGGAGGCCGGAGCGCACTTCGGCGGCCGCGAAGGCCGGTACGGGCGGACGCGGCCGGTCCAGCGGGATGCCGTGCCCGGGCGGCAGGCCGTCCAGCCGGCCGCGCCGGAACTCCCCGTGGGGTTGCCGGCGTTCGCCGGTGGCGCAGGTGGTGTCGGTGACGGTGGCCGTGGCGGTGACGGTGGCTGTGTCGACGGCGGTGGCTGCGTCGACGGCGGTGGCCGTGGCGTCGGCGTGTCGGCGCTCCGCGTGGTCGGCGAGGTCCAGCGGCAGCTCCGGCAGCACCGGGGCCCGGCCCTGCTCCGAGGCGGCGCACAGCTCGACGAGTTCGGCATTGAGCAGGAACAACGAGTCCTGGTCGCAGACCAGTTGGTGGGCGACCAGCACCACCGCCCAGTCCGCCTCACCGAGCCGGGCCGCGACCGCCCGCCACAGCGGCGCCCGGCCCGGGTCGAGGGGCTGGGCCGCCGCCCGGTCGGCGAGCTCGGCCAGCCGCTCGGTCCGCTTGCCGTCGTCCGGCCCCCGGAGGTCGGCGAACTCCACCGGGAGGTCGATCCGCGGGTGCACCACCTGCCGCAGCTCACCGTCCAGCACCCGCAGCGAGGTGCGCAGGGCGGTGTGCCGGTCGGCCAGTTCGCCGAGGGCACCGCGCAGCTGCGGCTCGTCGATCGCCGCGCCGATCCGGAAGGTGTCGGCCACGTGCTGGAGCAGCAGGCCCCGGGAGCGGCGGCCGGTCAGCCAGACCAGTACCTGGCCGTGGGCCGCACGGGCGACGCGCTCCCCGCCCGCGCCGGGCACGGCCGACCCGGTGGTTCCATCCGCCATCGCAGTTCCTGACCTCGTCGTCCCAACCTGTCGCGTACCGGGGCCGCCCGTCCCGAGGATCCCGTCCCGTGGATCCCGCCTGGATCCCCTCGGGCCCCGGGCGCGTCATACCACCGGGCTCCCGAGCCCGGTGCGAATCGCCCGGCTGATGGCGTCCAGGTTGTCGTCGAGGAAGAAGTGGCCGCCCGGGACCACGTGCTGGGTGAACGGCCCGGTCGTGTGCGCGGCCCAGCCGGCCGCGTCCTCGGGCCGGGCCGAGGCGTCCTCGGTGCCGGCGAAGGCGGTGATCGGCACCGGCACCGGCGGTTCGCCCCCGCAGTCGTACGCGTCCAGCCAGCCGAAGTCGGCCCGGCAGACCGGCAGGACGAGCTCCAGCAGCTCCGGCTCGTCCAGCACGGAGGCGGGCAGGCCTCCGCCGCGGACCAGCCGCTGCAGCATCTCGTCGTCGGGCAGTGCCGACAGGCCGTCGAAGATGTCGCCGCCACGCGGCTGGTCGGGCCGCGGGCACCCCGACACGAAGAGGTGGACGGGCAGTTCGGCCCCGTCCCGGCGCAGGCGGCGGACCACCTCGAACGCGAGGAGGGCACCCATCGAGTGGCCGAAGAGCGCGTACGGCCGGTCGGCGGAAGCCGCCACGGCCTCCGCGATCAGCTCCACCTCCACGGCCGCCGGCTCACCGATGCGGCGCTCCCGGCCCGGCAGGGCCAGTGCGGCGACCTCGACGTCGGGGCCGAGCGCGGCGGGCCAGCGGGTGTAGATGGCCGTAGCACCACCGGCGTAGGGGAAGCAGACGAGCCTGACCGGCGCCTCCGGGCGCAATTCTCGGGAAACGAACCATTTGTCGGGGAGTATCTGGCCGTTCACGGGCGCCATCCAGGAAGTCCGGCTTTTGGCCCGAGGTCGTCCGGAAAGTCCATGGTCTCCGAAGCGGCCTTTCTGGAAAAGATGCCAGAACTCATTCGACCCGTCACTGGATCGCCGCTCTGCGGAGGCCGGTTGTGCCGCCTGGTCGGTTCTGCCATCGAGGATGATGAATAGTGTGCCGATCAACCGCTGATGACTGTACCCCAGCTGAGTGAGCACGCTCAATAGTTGGCGATAGTCGGCCAACGGCGCGGCAGCGCCCCCCTCCTGAATGGGCCGATTCGACAACCGGCCCACCCCGGCGGGGAATCGGGGGGCGCAACTCACCGGGAAGTCGCATTGGCTTATCCGGCCACGCCCCGCACGGCGCGACCGGACGGATGCGGCCCACCCGTGCGGGCCGGGGCGGCCGGGGCCGGTCCGGCCACGACCCGAACGAACCGGCGCCGCCCGGCAGACCTCGACGTCGCTCCGCTCGCACGCGTCACTTGACTCGGCGAAGATCCTGACCTGGCCAGAGCTTGCGGCCTCAGGACACCAGGGGCCCCTCCGCGACCTCGGTCAGCGTCACGGTGCACAGCCCGCCCCGCTGGGCCTGCACGTCCGTGACTTCCAGCTGGGTGCCGGGCAGCAGGATGTACTCCTCCTCACCCGTGAACGCCGAGAACCGCTGGATGCCCGTTGCGCGCAGCGGCCGCACCTCGAACAGCGTCCGCTTGCCCCGGCTGCCGAGGAAGGCCCTCGCCACGCCGAGTTCGGAGGTGCAGGAGGACACGCCCCACCACGTGACCGTCCGCCCGAGCGGGTACTGCTTGCGCAGGTCCAGCGACACCCCGCGCCAGAGCGGCTCGGTGCGGACCGGCAGCTGCGACACCGCCGCGAACAGCAGGCGCAGGTACGGCAGGTACGGAACGAGCCGGCTGCGGTCCGGTGACCGCAGCACCGCGTTGATCTCCCGGTAGAACGCGGACTCGCAAGTGTAGAGGTACAACGCGGCGATGGCGTCGGCGGACAGGCCGGAGGCCGACCCCTCGTCCGCCCGCCGCCTGCCGAAGTCGTGCGACAGCGCGACGTGCCGGTCCAGCCCGCGCAGCAGCCCGGCGACCGGAGCAACGGCCTCCCGGAAGTCCATCAGCGGAGTGTCGAACACCCCGCTGATCGCGGGGAGTTCCAGGCCCTCGTCCTTGACGCTCGCCAGCCGGTCCAGGTAGAGCTGGTGCAGCTCCATGGTGGAGGCGATGAACGCGCCCATCCGCTCGGCGACCCCGCCGTCCGCGCCGTCGCCCTGCGCCGCGGCGGCGTTCCAGCCCTTGCTGGGCAGCCAGTCGATCTCGTCCGCGCCGAGCGAGGCGAGGGCGGCGTTCACCGTGGCGAAGTGGTCGTTGTCGCAGAAGATGTCGCCCTGGGCCGCCGGGTTGGCGTGGTCGATGTGGCGGACCCGGACCTCGGGGTACTTCTTCTCCAGCCGCTGCACCACGGTCTTCAGGCTGCGCGCGTGCGCGCCCCACCAGGCGAAGACGACACCCCGGTCCTCCTCCCCGGCCTGCTGCTTGGCCCGGAGGATCTCCTCGACGATCCGCTCGGCCACCGGCCGCCAGAACCCGGTGTGCTCGTCCGGGCCCATCGAGCCGTCGGCGCTGGCGGTGAGCGCCGCGTTCAGCAGCAGCACGCCCTGGGTCAGCATCGCCTGGAACCACTCCGGCGGCTGGACCGTCTCCTCCTTCTTCAGCAGCGCCCGGATGTCCGCGATCGGCGTCTTCTTGGGTATGCCGTACTTCCACATCGCCGCCGCCTTGATGATGCAGCGGATGCTGATCACCCGGCCGAACTGGCTGTCCTTCCAGTCGTGGAAGGCGTTGTCGAACATCGCGATGCCGGTCGCGCTCTCCGGCCGCGGATAGGGGTTCTGGCCGAAGACCACAACCTTCCACTGGTGCGGTGCGTGCGGCTTGAGCGCCTGGAAGGTCAGCTCGCGGACGGGTACGACCTCCGGACTGCGGCCCGGGCCGATGAACGAGGCCGCGCCGGGCCGCGCCTCGATGACGGGCTTCAGCACCGGCAGCCACGGCTCGCCACCGCCCTGGAAGAGCTCCGCGAGGGCCAGCGGGTCGTTCGGGTCGGGCTGGACGGGGGTGGGGGAATCGGCAGCGCTCATGACGGAACTCCGGCTGGATCGGAACACGGAAAAGTCGTACGACCGCCCGTCAGTTCCCCGACGGGCAGCACATTCCTAACAGCCGGGACCGACAGTCCAGGGTGGCCGGCCGACGGCGGGACGGATTGTCGGTGGCGCGCGCTAACTTCCTGATCGGCGGCCGGACACAGCTCGCCGAACACCAGGGCTCGACGAACGACAGGGCTCGACGAAGACAGGAGTGGCAGCATGACGACGGACCGCGCGCAGTCCCCGCTCAAGGTGGTGCTGACGGACCTCAACGCGACGGTGGTCGAGTCGTGGCGGGCGGCCTTCGCCGACGTCCCCGACGTCGAGATCCGGCACGGCTCGATCCTCGCCGAGGAGGTCGACGCCTGGGTCAGCCCGACCAACTCCCGCGGCCGGATGGACGGCGGGACGGACGCGGCGGTCAAGCGGCACCTGGGGGCGGGCATCCAGCTGAAGGTGCAGCGGGCGATACGCAGCCGGTACGCGGGCACGCTGCCGGTGGGCAGCGCCGTCTGCGTGCCGTCCGGGGCGGTCAGCCCGAAGTTCCTGATATCCGCGCCCACGATGGAGGCGTCCGCGCAGAACGTGAGCGAGACCCTGAACGTGGCCCTCGCCTGCGCGGCCGCCTTCCAGGCCGTCCACCGGCAGAACCGGCTGGCGCCGGGCAGCATCCGGTCGGTGGCGCTGGTCGGCATGGGCGCCCGGACCGGGCGGGTGCCGGCCCGGGTGTGCGCCAACCTGATGTGGACGGGCTACACGCTCTTCAACGACCACCACTTCGAGGACGACGACGACCTGCGCGCCACCGTCCTGGCCCAGTTGGAGGACCTCGAACAGGCCGCGCCCACCACGCGGGTGCGCATCGCGGCGCCGACGGGCCGCGGCCGGTCGCGGAAGTAGTCACGCGCGGGGCGGTAAATCGATTCCGAACGATGTTCCACCTGGTCTAGGTTGGGGCCCGTACCCGGATGATCACATCCGGTCCGGCACGCCCGACCGGCAGGAGAGAGCGCCATGGCAGACACAGTGCGGGAACTGAGCGGGGCGAAGGTGCTCGTGTGCGACCCCGCCGGGCCCGCGATCACCACCGTGCAGGACGCGCTGGATCTCATCGGCGCGACGTACGACGGCGCCGAGCTGGTCGCCGTGCCCGCCGACCGGCTGGACGACACGTTCTTCGTCCTGAGTACCGGGTTCGCCGGCGAGGTGATGCAGAAGTTCGTCAACTACCAGGTCCGGCTGGTCATCCTCGGGGACATCTCCCGCCACCTGGAGGCCAGTTCGGCACTGCGCTCGCTCGTCGTCGAGTCGAACCGGGGCTCCCACGTCTGGTTCCTCGCGGACACCGATGCCCTCGCGGCCCGGCTGGAGCCCGCTGCCTGACCTTGCCACGCACTCGCCGTGCACCCCCGCGCCGCGCCGGCCTCCGGCGCGGCGCGCGGCGTTTCCGGCGCGGCGCGCGGCGTTTCCGGCGCGGCGCGCGGGCGCTCAGCCGTACTCGGCGATCAGCCGGGCGGCGGCGAGCAGCGCGCGCTCCGCGTGGGCACGGCGCTCGGCCTGGGTACGGCGGGACGACGCCTCCTGCGGGGGTGCCCCGGGAGTGGTGGCCGTTCCATCATGCGAGGGCATGGCACCACGCTAGGGTCGAAGTCGCTTGTCGGCTAACAAGCACGTGTGTGCGACGAGGCACTCCCCGGCCCCGCCGCCCCGGCAGAAGGGACACCTCGATGACCGCCACCATGCTCGCGGGCCGCCTCGACGTCACCAAGGGCGCGTTCGCCGTCGAGGAGGTGCCCGTCCCGGCGCCCGGTCCGGGCGAGGTGCTGATCAAGGTCGAGGCCGCCGGCGTGTGCCTCTCCGACGTCCACCTGATCGACGGCACGCTCAAGCCGTTCCTCCTCAAGGGCGACAAGGTCACCCTCGGCCACGAGGTGGCGGGCACCGTCCACACCCTCGGCGCGGGCGTGACCGGCGCCGCCGTCGGCGACCGGGTCCTGCTGCAGGCCGGCGAGAGCCGCGACGGCAGGGTGTTCACCCGCGGCGTGGACTACGACGGCGGCTGGGCCGAGTACGCGCTCGCCACCGCCACGACGCTGGTGCCGATCCCGGACGGGCTCCCCTTCGAGCAGGCCTGCTTCCTCCCCGACGCGGTCTCCACCCCCTGGGCCGCCATCACCACGACGGGAGCGGTCCGCCCGGCCGAGGCCGTCGGCGTCTGGGGCGTCGGCGGGCTCGGCGCCCACGGCGTCCAGCTGCTGCGCGCGATCGGCGCCTTCCCGATCGTCGCCGTGGACCCGCTCCCGGCCGCCCGGGAACGCGCCCGCGCCTTCGGTGCCGACGCAGCCCTGGACCCGGCCGACCCGCAGTTCTCCGCACACCTGCGCGCGGCCACCGGCGGCCGGCCGCTCGCCGCCGCCTTCGACTTCGCGGGCGTCGCCCCGGTGCGCGAGCAGGCCATGGCCGCCCTCGGCGAGCGCGGCCGTCTGGTGCTCGTCGGCCTCACCGACAAGCCGCTGACCGTCACCGACGGCACCCGGCTCAGCTATCTGCGCCAGCAGATCCTCGGCCACTACGGCTCCGACGGCCAGGACGTCATCGACCTGGTCAACCTGGTCCGCGGCGGCCGCCTGGACTTCGCCCGCTCGGTCAGCGGCACCTTCCCGCTGGCCGAGGCCGCCCGCGCCGTCGAGGCTCTGGAGCGCAAGGAGGGCAACCCGATCCGCCTGGTCCTCAAGCCCTGACCCGGCCGGTGTCCGGAGCACGGGCGGGTGCTCGGCTCCGGGGCCCGACCGACCCGGCCGCCGTGACCCCGCGCCGCCGCCCTCCCCGGGCGAACCCCCGGTCCTCGTCGGCTCGGCCGCCACCTCCCCCGTGCCGGACCGGTTGGCGAAGCGTCGAGGGAACGTCCGCCCAACGTCCTTCCCGCCCCCACCCGGTACGGGCAGACTGCGATGCGAACGAGCAATCGGGAACGTCGAGCGGCCCCATGGAGGGGCCGCCGTCCCGCTCACAGGGGGGCACTCCCATGGTCAGACTCCGCGCGACCCGGCGCACCGTCGCCCTCGCCGCCGGCGCCTTCGCGCTCGCCACCAGCGCCACCGGCGCGACCGGCGGCACCGCGTCCGCATCCGGCGCCAACTGGCAGGGCTGGTCCGGGAACTGTTTCGGGTACACCCTCTTCAACGCCAACCAGGTGACCGGTTACGTCGTGCCGCACAACGGCGCCACGTGCATGGTCACCATCTACCAGAGCGAGGACGGCGGCAATCACTGGACCAGCAGCTGGTCCACCGCGTGGTCGACCTCGCCCGCCAACACGCCCACGTGGTGGCACGGCTACGCCTCGAACGGCGCCATCCTCACGGACCAGGTCTGTGTCGACGACGAGACGACCGTCAGCTCCTGCAGCGGGAACTACAACTAGGCCGATCCTTCGGATCGTCCCGCTCGCGAGGAGGGCAGCCGGCCGGCTCCGACCCCCGCGACCTCGAACGTGCCCCGCATCGCGCCCTGCCGTCGATCCAGGTCCGGACCGGCGGCCGGGCGGACAGAGCGCACCACCGTCAGGGCCCGCACCTGCGCAGACCACTGGCCCGCTACTCCACCGGCGACACGTACAGCACCGGGCCCGCCGGCCCCGCGGCCGCCCCCTTCGACTCCAGGTACAGCCGCGCCCGGAACACCCCGGACAGACTCGCCGTCACCGTCGTACCCGCCCACAGGCACAGCGCCGCGGCGGCCGACATTAACGTGCCGAGCCCCCGGTCGGTCGCCACGAGCCCGAGGACGAACAGCACCACGGAAGGCAGGAACGTCAGCAGGAACGGCAGGGCCAACCAGGTCGAGCCACGCATGAGATCCGCGCGGTCCCGCCGGTACACCTCCCGCGAGCGCCGCACCGCCTCGCGTACCCCGACCCCGTCGAGCACCAGCGCCGGCACCACCAGGTAGTTCCCGAGCGCCCACGCCATGCCGACCAGCAACAGCGCCCCGAGCACCTGCACCAGGCCGATCGGCGCCCACCCGGCGATCACCCGCACCCGCCCCGCAACCCGCCCGCAGCTGGCCCTGATCCCCACCGGCCGCCCCCGCAGGGCGTCGGCAGCGGCGACGAGCAAGGCCGAAGTGCCGAACACCGCAAGGAACGACAGCACCACCAGCCCCGCCACGCCCAGCGCGAGGCTCCCGCCGAGCAACACCTCCGCCCGCACCACCAGCGCGGCGCCCCCGCCCACCACCGCCACCGTGATCCCGGGAAGCAGCAGCAGCTTCTTCCGCCGCCACACCACCCCCACCAACGCCCGCACGGCTCCGCTCCCGCTCAACGCCCACCCCGGTCGTCGTCCTGACCCCGCCGCTACTCCAGCAGGCTGCCCATGTGCCCGTCGTCGATCCGTATCGGCCAGAAGTGGCTCTCGCTCTCGAACGCCTCCGGGTCGAGGGCGCGCATCACCGCCTCGGCCGCGCCGTCGAGGAGTTCGGACGGCGTGAACACCGACCACGGGCCGTGCCTCCGCGGGCGCTCCGTCCCGCGGCGCACGGCCCGCAGGCGCTCGAAGGTCCACAGCACGTACAGCAGGGCGGACAGGTCCCGGTGCAGGTAGGCGGCCGGCTCGCCGTCGTCCCAGGAATCGGGGAGTTCGACCCGCCCCGTGGCCCCGTCCAGCACGACCACGAAGCCGTACATCCAGCCGCCGACGACCAGGAACCCGCCCTGCTGCGGGCGGGTCGACAGCTCGTCCTCGTCCTCGCCCTCCTCCCCGCCCTCGAAGTTCTCCGGGTACTCCTCCGCCAGGGTGCGCAGCGCCCCCTCGGCGTCGACTCGAAGCACGCACCGGCCGGAGACGGGCAGGCCGACCTCGCGCAGCAGCCGGCGGGTCGGACCGTGGCTGATGGCCGCGGGCAGCTCTGCCTCCTCGAACCGCCGGACGCCGCCCTCGCCCTTCAGCGTCGCGAGGTCCTCGACCAGGGCCGCGGGGACCGCGTACGCCAGCTCGCCCGGCCCACCCGCCCGGGCGCCCCAGCCGAGGGCACGGACCGTCAGCGCCGTCTCCCAGTGCGCGGGCCGGTCGTCCGTCCGGCGGAACAGCTCCGGGTCCGCCTCGCGCAGCAGCTGCCGCACCAGCTGCTGCACCTCGGTGACGGCCGCCGGGCCGTACGGCCGCACCTCGCCCTCCGCCAGGCCGTGCTCACCGGTGGCGGCCGCGCTCACCGCCTCGATCTCCGCCGCCAGCGCGATCAGGCACTGCGGGCTGCTGGCCAGCAGATCCCGCTGGAGCACGTCGTCATCGTCCGGCCGGGCGAGGAAGACCTCACCGCTCGCACCGTCCAGCAGCACGGTGACCGGCCCCTCGAAGGCCCCGTACCGTGCCTCGCCCAGCACGTAGAGCCCCTCGGTGCCCCGAACTCCCTGCCGCTCGTACCAGGAGTTCGCGGACTGCAGCGGCTCGTCCCCCGAGGCCTCCAGGTCCAGGTACGCGTACGACCAGCACAGCTCCCCGGCCGCGAGCAGCTCCCGGCTCGGCCCGTGCGTGACCCCCTCGGGCACCACCCGAAGCCGCCCGGCCTCCACACCAGTCCCCGTCACCGCACGCCCCCTGACCCGCCGCCCCACGACGGACGATCTTCCACCGACGCGAGCGACCATAGCCGACCGTACTGACAACCGGCCCCGGTCCCCCGGTCCACGAACCGTCAGTTCCCGGCGGCCGTGCACCGAAATGGCATGCACGCCACTAGCCAACCGTCCAGTAGCGCCCCTACCGTCGACTCCCCGTGGCTTCGACGGAGGAGCTCGCCTTGCGCCCACGCACACGCCCCCACCGCCTCCGGTCCGCCGCCGTCGCCCTCGCGTCGGCCCTGTTCGTCACCGCCGCCCTGGCCGCACCGGCCACCGCCGCCCCCTCCCCCCGCGCAACGGCCGCGCCCGACTACTGCGGCGGCCGCTGCACCGACATCCTCCCGCCCGGCGAGAACGGCAACGCCACACTCGCCGAGATCCTGCTGAACCGGATGTTCGGCAGCCGTCCCGCGCACACCGACGACCAGCTCGGGCCGTACGCCGCGCTCGCCTCCGGGTACCCCGGGCTCACCGAGGCCGGGTTGCGGAACTTCTTCAACGACGCGTCCTTCGGGGTGCCCGCCGACCAGGTGGCCAGTACCGCCGCTCCGCGTCCCGACGTGACGATCGTGCGCGACAAGGCCACCGGCGTGCCGCACATCACCGGCACCACCCGGTACGGGACCGAGTTCGGCGCGGGCTACGCCGCCGCGCAGGACCGGCTCTGGGTGATGGACCTGTTCCGGCACGTCGGCCGCGGCGAGCTGTCCGGCTTCGCGGGCGGCGCGGCCGCCAACCGGCAGCTGGAGCAGAGCTTCTGGCAGGCCGCGCCGTACACCGAGGCCGAGTTGCAGCAGCAGATCGACGCGCTCGCCGCCCGCGGCGGCCGGGCCACCCAGGCGCTCGCCGACGCCAACGCCTACCTGGACGGCATCAACCAGTACGTCACGGAGGCCTACAACGGCCGTACCTTCCCCGGCGAGTACGACCTGACCGGGCACATCGACCCGATCACCAACGCCGGTTCGATCGCGCCCTTCAAGCTCACCGACCTGGTCGCCCTGGCCTCCGTGGTCGGCGCGCTGTTCGGCTCCGGCGGCGGCGGTGAACTCGCGTCCGCCCAGGTCAAGTCGGCCGCCGAGGCCCGCTACGGCAAGGACACCGGGGACGCGGTGTGGCGGTCGCTGCGCGAGGCCGACGACCCGGAGGCCGTACGGACCCTGCACGACGGGCAGAGCTTCCCGTACGCGACCGTGCCCGACGACCCGCAGGGCCAGGCACTGCCCGACCCCGGCTCGCTGGTGCCCGAGCGGATGATCTACGACGCCACCGGCTCGGCGAACACCGCGACCACGAAGGCGAACGGCGTCCTGCCCGGCAACCTGCTGACCGCCAAGCACGGCATGTCCAACGCCCTGCTGGTGTCCGGCGCGCACACCGACGACGGCCACCCCGTCGCCGTGTTCGGCCCGCAGACCGGGTACTTCGCGCCGCAGTTGCTGATGCTGGAGGAGCTCCAGGGCCCGGGGATCAGCGCCCGCGGCGCGGCCTTCGCGGGTCTCAGCTTCTACGTGCAGCTCGGCCGCGGCCAGGACTACGCCTGGAGCGCCACCTCGGCCGGCCAGGACATCACCGACACCTACGCCGTCCCGCTCTGCACCACGGACGGCTCGCCGGTCACCACCGCCGCCAACTCCTACCGCTGGCACGGCAGTTGCCTGCCGTTCGACCGACTGGAACGGAAGGACGCGTGGAGTCCGACCACCGCCGACTCCACGCCGGCCGGCTCGTACACCCTGGTGATGTACCGCTCCGACTACGGGCTGGTGACGGCCCGCGGCACCGTCGGCGGCGCCCCCGTCGCCTTCACCTCGCTGCGCTCCACCTACCGGCACGAGGCCGATTCCATCATCGGCTTCCAGGAGCTGAACGACCCCGGCGCGGTGCACGACGCAACGAGCTTCCAGCGGGCGGCGCAGGACATCAACTACACCTTCAACTGGTTCTACGCCGACTCCCGCGACATCGCGTACTACAACTCCGGCAGCAACCCGGTCCGCGCCGCCGGCGTGGACCCGGGGCTGCCCGTGCTCGCCCGACCCGCGTACGAGTGGGCCGGCTTCGACCCCGCCACCAACACCGCCCGGTACACCCCGCCGGCCGAGCACCCGCAGTCCGTGAACCAGGACTACTACGTCTCCTGGAACAACAAGCAGGCGGACGGCTACACCGCCGCGGGCTTCGGCAACGGCTCGGTGCACCGCGCCAACCTGCTCGACGACCGGGTCAAGGCGCTGCTGCGGGGCGGCGGCAAGGTCGGCAGGGTCTCGCTCACCCAGGCCATGGAGAGCGCCGCGCTGGCCGATCTGCGGGCCGAGGACGTGCTGCCCGACCTGATCCGGGTGCTGCGCAGTGCACCGGTCACCGACCCGGCGGCCGCCACCGCCCTCCAGCAGCTGGAGGCCTGGCTCGCCGACGGCGCCCAGCGGAAGGAGACCTCACCCGGCAGCCACGGCTACGCGGACGCGACCGCGATCCGGGTGCTGGACGCCTGGTGGCCGCTGCTCGCCGACGGCGTGATGCGGCCCGGCCTCGGCGACCAGCTGTTCACCGCCCTGACCGGCGCGCTGCAGATCAACGAGTCGCCGTCGGGCGGTCAGACCGGCGCCTCCGCCGGCGGCCCGGTCAGCGCCAACGAGTCGATCCCGCACAAGGGTTCGGCCTTCCAGTACGGCTGGTGGAGCTATCTGGACAAGGACCTGCGGTCCGTCCTCGGCGACCCGGTCGCCGGACCGCTGGGCCGCCCCTTCTGCGGCGGCGGCGACCTCACGGCCTGCCGGAACGTCCTGCTCACCACCCTGAGCCAGGCCGCCGCCCGCACCTCCGCCCAGGTCTACCCGGGCGACGCGGACTGCGCGGCGGGCGACCAGTGGTGCGCCGACACCGTCATCCAGCGCCCGCTGGGCGGGGTGACGGACTCCAAGACCACCTGGCAGAACCGTCCGACCTACCAGCAGGTGGTGCAGTTCTCCGGCCACCGCTGAGCGGCGCGGCTCGCCGGTGCCCCCTCGCGGGGGCACCGGCGGGCCGTCACTGCGCTCGCCCGACGACGTCCTTCTCGTCACCCGCGAGGTTTCGCGCCTCACGGCGCAACCGGTCGCCGGCCCGGAAGTACGTCCTACGAGTGTCCGGAGTCGTCATTCGTTCACAGATCGCACCGGCCAGGTCAGCCGCGCTCTCCACCAAGGCCGCAAGGGCCCCCACCAGCCGAGCTTCGTCGGCGGGCGGAACAGGCTCCCTCCCCCTGTCCCGCGCCTTCGGCAGCGCGTTCTCCCGCAGCTGCCGCCGCGCCTCCTCGACCGCGTCGACCATCTCCCGCATTCCGCTGTCCATCGCGCCTCCACTCCCGTCCGACCCCCAGGTGTTCCGGCCAGCCTTCCCACCCTGCCGCCCCCGCCACACCCGACGGACGGCACGATACGGCGAGCCCCGGCGCGACCCGGGTTCGACATCTCCGCCGTCCGCCGGAACGGCCGGAACCAGGAGCGGAGCAGCGCTTCCGCCACCAGCCGGAACCGAGGATTCGGAAATCGACCCTGTAGCACCTGAAACCCCCTTAGGCTGCTTACATGGCAACAGACGACTCCCTCGCGACCGGACAGCGCTCGCTCGGCGACCCCGCCCTCGACTTCCCCCTCTGGCCCCCGTTGACCTCGGGCTGCCCGCGCACCAGCACCGAGGACGTCTCCTACCCCGTCGAGGTCGACTACGCCTACGACAAGGTGGACCCGGCCGCCCTGTTCGCCCCCGTGCGGGCCCGCGGCGGCCTGGAGCGCTGGGCTCCGCTGCTGCCGCCGCTGCACGCGCCCGGCCTCGGCGAGGGCGCCACCCCGCTGGTCGAGATCGAGTCGGGCGTGTACGTCAAGGACGAGTCCCGCAACCCCACCTGGAGCCACAAGGACCGGCTGAACCGCTGCACCACCGGTGCCGCCGTCGGCGCCGGCGCCCCGGGCATCGCGGTGGCGTCCTCGGGCAACCACGGCGCCTCGGCCGCCGCCTACGCCGCCCGCGCCGGGCTCCCCTGCGTGGTGTTCACCGGCCCGGACACGCCGCCCGCCGTGGACGCCTTCCTCAACGCCTACGGCGCCGTCGTCCTGCCCGTGCCGTGGGAGGCCCGCTGGCCGCTGCTTCGCCAGGTGGTGGAGCGGCTCGGGCTGCACCCGGTCAGCAACCTGACCACCACCCACACCGGCCACGCGTACGGCCCCGAGGGCTACAAGACCGTGGCGTACGAGATCTTCCAGGACGTCGGCGTGCCGAGCGCGGTGTTCGTCCCGACCGGGTACGGGGAACTGCTCTTCGGCGTCTGGAAGGGATTCGAGGAGCTGCGCCGACTGGGCCTGGCCGACCGGGTGCCACGGGTGTACGCCTGCGAGTCCGCGGCCTCCGGCGCGCTGCGCCGGGCGTTCGCCGAGGGCGCGCCGGCCGCGCACGTGACGGTCGGCGCGAGCGAGGCGTACTCGATCGCCTCGCCGGTCAGCGGCTACCGGGGCGTGCTGGCGGTGCGCGAGAGCGGCGGCCGCCCGCTGACCGTGGACGACCGTCAACTCGCTGACGCCCAGGCCGAGCTGGCCCGCGCCGGGCTGTGGGCCGAACTGTCCGCGGCGGCCGGTCTGGCCGGGCTGCGCAGCCTGGGCGCCCACGCGCCGGACGACGGCCCGGTGGTGTGCGTCTCCACCTCCAGCGGTTTCAAGGACAAGGGGATGGGCTCCCACCGGACCGCCCCGGCCGTCCCGACCTGGGAAGAGGTCGAGCGTCGGCTGCGCGCGGCGGGGATCACCGGCTGACCGAGGGCGGGAGGACGGGAACCGCTTCCGGCAGCCTGCTGTTCGTCGCGCCGTTCGCTGACGCAGGGTCGGTGTTCGCTCACGCACCGCAGACTGGCTCCGCCCCAACTCCCCCGCGTCGAAGGGCCGTCACCGTGATCAGCTCCTCCCGTCGTCTGTTGCCGCTGGCCGTCGCCGTCGCGGCGGTGCCCGTGCTCGCGCTCCCGGCGGTGCCGTCCGCCGCGGCCTCGTACGGCACCCCGACGATCACCCTCTCGGCGGGCTACCTGTCCGGCGCGGTCGGCGCCGTCGGCGACCCGACGGTCGGGATCACGGTCGCCCAGAGCGGCGCCCCCGCCTCGGCGTTGACCGTCGCCGCCTCGGCCAGCACCCGCAGCAGCGTGGCGCGCCCCGGCGACGTCACGGTGACCGGCAGCGGCGGCAGCCGCACCCTGGCGGTCGCCGCCCAGGGCGTCGGCTACACCGACCTGACCGTCAAGGTCACCGGCCTGGGCGGCAGGACCGCCACCCGCACGCTGCACTACGCCGCCTCCGCCGCCGTCCGGGACGCCGCCGCGAGCCGCTGCCTGACCGGCGCCAGCGACGCCTCGGCGGCGGTGGACGCGGGCGGCGGCTACATCGTGGTCGGCGACGACGAGACCAACACGCTGCGGCTGTACAACCGCGACAACTCCGGTGCCCCGGTGCGGACCTGGGACTTCAGCAGCGCGCTGGGCGTCGACCGGGAGATCGACATCGAGGCCGCCGCCCGGGTCGGCGACACGATCTACTGGACCGGCTCGCTCGGCAACAACAAGGACGGCAAGGTCAAGCCCGACCGGCAGACCCAGTTCGCCACCAGGGTGACCGGCTCCGGCGCCGACACCCAGCTCTCGCTGGTGGGTTCGTACCACGGCCTGCGCGACGACCTGATCGCCTGGGACTCCGCCCACGGCGACCGCTACGGCTTCGCGGCCGGCGCCGCGGACGGGCAGGCGCCCAAGCAGATCGACGGATTCAACGTCGAGGGCCTGGAGTTCGCCCCGGGGAGCAGCACCACCGCCTACATCGGGTTCCGCGCGCCGCTCGCCCCGGCCGTCCCCGGCGGCCGGGCGCTGCTGGTTCCGGTCACCAACTTCCCGGCACTGCTGGACGGTTCGGCCGCGCACGCGACCATCGGCGAGCCGGTCGAGCTGGACCTCGGGGGGCTGTCCGTCCGCGACCTGCGCCGCAACGCGCTCGGTCAGTACCTGATCGTCGCCGGTTCCTGGGCGGCCGAGGACAACTCCGCCCCGTACGCGCTCTACCGCTGGGACGGCCGGCCGGCCTCCGCCCCCGTCAAGCTGACCGACCTGCCGACCAGCGACGCCGGCGCCTGGGAGGCCGTCCCGGACGTGCCGGACCTGGACGCCCCCGGCGCCCGCGCCCAGCTGATCACCGACAACGGCTCCGCCGACCTCTACGGCGACGGCACCGACGCCAAGGACCTCACCCACCCGGAGTGGAAGAAGTCGCGCAGCACCTGGTTCACGCTGGGCTGACCCCGAACCGGCCCCTCGGCTCCACCAGGCCGAGGGGCCCGCACCCACGGCCACGGGCTCACGCCGCCGTCCGCGCCCACCGCCCGACCACCCCGGCGCTCACAGCTCGACCAGCACCTTCCCCCGGTTCGCCGACCGGTCGGTGTAGAGGCTGCGGTAGGCCGCCGGGATGCTGTCGAACCCCCGGTGGACGGTCTGCCGGTAGCGCAGGTCCCCGCTGCGCACCAGGGCGCCGAGGTCCCGCCGCAGTGCGGACCAGTTCTCCTCGGTGAACCACTCCAACGCGAAGATCCCGCGGATCAGGGTGCGCGGGAACATGATCATCGGCAGTAGCCGGGGGCCCGCCCACTCGCCGCCCACCTGGCTCCCCCACTGCCAGCAGACCGCCACCCGGCTGTCCACCGCGAGCATCCCGAAGACCGCGTCGGTGAGCGTGCCGCCCAGACTGTCGAAGTAGCGGTCCACGCCGTCCGGGACGAGGTCGGCCAGCTCCTTCGCCAGCCGTTCCGGGTCGTCGCCGTCGCGGTAGTTCAGCACCGCGTCGAAGCCCAGCTCCGCCAGCCACTCGGCCTTGGCCGGGGTCGCCGTCGTACCGATGACCCTGGCACCCCGGAGCTTGGCGAGCTGGCCGACCACCGAGCCGACCGCCCCACTGGCCCCGCTGACCAGCACCGTCTGGCCGGGGCGGACGTCCAGGAACTTCTCCACCGTCCCCCAGGCCGTCATCCCCGGGCCGCCCAGCAGGCCGAGCGCCGTGGTGACCGGCAGCGCCTCGTCGTAGTCCGCGCGGTCCAGCCGCCGGTAGGCCGGGAAGACCATCGGGAAGGTGCCGGTCTGCCAGAGCCGGGATCCGCCGTTGCCGATCACGTGGCTGCGCCAGCCGCCGAAACCCTGCACCAGGTCGCCGACCGCGAACCGCGCGGCGGGACCGGCCTGCACCACCTCCATGATCGAGTCGGCGCCCATGTGGTCGCCGACCGGGGTGTCCAGCGCGATCCCCTGGAGGTACGGGTCCACCGACACCCACCGGGTGCGCAGCAGCATCTCGTCCTCGGCAAGCCGGACCGGCACCTCCTCCACGACCTTGCGGTACATCCGGTCCACGTCCGGAACGCCGTCCGCGTGCTCGCGGACGATCCACTTCTCGATCCGAACCACATCACTCACGAGGTGACTCCAAACTGCCGGTCGTCGGGGCCGACCGGTTCGGTGATCAGGGTGGGCGGCGGGGCGGAGTCGTCCACCTCGGCGGTGAACGCCCGGCCGTCGTCGCGGCAGACGAACTGGACGACGTGCCGGCCGGCGGCGGCCGCGCGGATCAGTCCGCCGGTGGTCGCCCAGACGCCGGAGAGGTAGAAGTTGGCCAGGCCCGGCAGCCCCGGGCCGTTGCGCTTGATCTCCTCCTCCAGGGTCTCGCCGCCCTCCACGAAGGGCTGCCAACCGAGCACCGTGCCGTCGTAGTTGCCGGTGTAGCGGACCTGGGTGAGCGGGGTGGAGACGTCCCGGACGGCCACCGCCTCCCGCAGGCCGGGGTGGTGGCCGTCCAGGAACTCGATCACTGCGTCGCGCACCCGGCGCTTCTCCCGCTGGTACTCCCGGCCCCGGCCGACCGGCAGGGTGTGCAGCTCCTCCCCGCGCCGCAGCCGGGGCGCCTGTTCGGGGCCGGTGCTCAGCTGCCGCCAGGGGGCGATGTCGCAGAAGTAGCTGGCGTAGACGACCGTGGTCGCGGCGGGCGACAGCTCCGGGTAGTGGCGGCTGCGGAACTGGATGTTGATGCTGGGGTGGCGGATGCCGGTGAGCCGCGCCGCGAAGTCCTCCTCCAGCAGGTAGGTGGTGCACGGGTCGCCCGCCGGGAAGGGGCGGCGCAGGCCGAGGAAGACGGTCACGTAGCCGGGGAAGACCATGCCCGGTTCGGTCAGCGTCCTGGTGTAGAGCCGGTGGTAGGTGTCGTTCAGGTAGCGGCCCTTGAGCAGGTCCATCATCGTGGTGCGGCCGTCGCAGGCGGCCACCACGATGTCGGCGCGCACCTCCCGCCCGTCGCTCAGCCGCACCCCGACGGCGGTGTCCCGCTCCACCAGGACCTCGGTCACCTTGGCGTTGTAGGTGATCTCGCCGCCGAGCCGCCGGTAGCGCTCCTCGATCGAACGGGCCAGGCCGAGCGAGCCGCCCTCCGGCACCCCGGCCGACTGGCCAGCGTGCGAGGCGAGTTGGAAGTACGTGGGAAGCACCGGGAAGTTGGGGTGCTTCTCGTACAGCACGAAGTTGAAGGCCTCGCGCAGCAGCGGGCTGCGGAACCGCGCCGAGTAGTCGCTCATCAGCACCGAGATCGAGCGCCGGATCACGTTGAAGTACGGCAGGAAGGAGGCGAGCATCCGCCAGCGCTCCCAGCGCCCCATCAGCCCGACCGGCTTGAGGAACGGGTAACGGGCCAGCGCGCGGCGGAACTTGCGCAGGCCGTCGCAGAACTGGCGGATCCGCCGGGCGTCCTCGGGGGCGAGGTCCAGCAGGTGCGCCTCCAGCCGGTCCGGGTCGGAGTAGAAGTAGACCGCCTGGCCGTCCCGGGTGCGCACCACGTTGAAGACGTCGAAGTTTCGCATCCGCTTGCCCTGCAGCGCGCCGAGTTCGAGCCAGATCCGGTGCATCTCGTTGCCGGGCCCGCTGCCCAGCAGCCAGCTGATGCAGCAGTCGAAGGTGAACTCGCCTCGGTCCCAGGCGGTGCAGCACCCGCCGGGCAGCTCGTGCATCTCCAGGATCCGGGTGCGGTAGCCGTTCATCTGCGCGTAGCAGCCGGTGGACAGGCCGCCGAGCCCGCCGCCGATGATGACCATGCTCTGCCTGGGGTTCATTCGCTCTCTCCCGCCTCCGGCGCCCCGACGGTGACCCGGTCGAGTTGCGGCAGGTGGCCCCACTTGCCCGGGTGCCACGGTTCCCGGTTGTCGCTGGGCCAGGCCCGGAACGGCCGGCCGAGCTCCCGGCAGAGGTACTGCGCCGCGTACCGGCCGCTGGTGGCGGCCCGGATCAGCCCGCCGAGCGAGGCCCACTGCCCGGCCATGGAGAAGCCGCTGAGCCCGGGCAGCCGCATCCGGTCCCGGTTGACCAGCCGGTTGGCGGTGTCCTCGGCCTCGGAGAAGGCCTGCCAGGCGAGGATGCTGCCGCGGGTGTTGCCGGTGAACCGCTCGGTGGTCACCGGGGAGGCGACGTCGACCAGTTCGATCCGCGGGCCGATCCCGGGGTGGATCCGTTCCAGGAACTCCCGGACGAAGGAGGCGACTTGCTGCTTGCGTGCCCGGTAGGCCCGGCGGTCGCGGATCCGCAGCTCCTTCCAGGAGCGGTAGTCGCTGAAGTAGGTGCAGTGCAGCACCGACTTGCCGGGCGGGGCGAAGCCCTCCGCGTAGGCGGAGCGCAGTTGCACCACCAGGCTGTGCTGGAGCGAGCCGGGCAGCCGCCCGGCGTCCCCGGGCGCCAGCAGGTAGGTGGTGCAGTGCGGTTCGCCCGGCGGCAGCGGGCCGTCCAGCCCGACGAAGGCGGAGACCACGGCCGGGTAGAGGTTGCCGGGCTTCTCCAGCAGTTCGCCGTACAGCCGGTCGGTGGCGGGGCTGGAGTAACGGCCCCGCAGCAGCCGGTCGAGCACCGTCGGGCCGTCGCAGGCGGCCACCACGTGGTCGGCGAAGTGCCGTGTGCCGTCGCGCAGTTCGACGCCGATGGCGCGGCCGTCCTCCACCAGGACCCGGTCGGCCCGGCAGCGGTAGCCGATCACCCCGCCGAGGGAGGTGTACCGGGCCTCCACCGAGCGGGCCAGTCCGAGCGAACCCCCTTGCGGGAAGCCCGCGTTGCCGGTGTGGGCGGCGGCCAGGGTGTACAGGTACGGCAGCAGCGGGAAGCCGGCCGGCTCCTGGAGGAACATGGTGGGGAAGGCCCGCCGCAGCAGCGGATCCTGGAAGCGCTCGGCGAAGCCGCTCATCGGGGTGGTCGCGGTGCGCCAGAACAGCCGGAAGGCGGGCAGTACGGCGCGCAGGGTCCGCAGCCGTTCGCGGGTGGTCCGCAGCGGCGGCGGGGTGAGGTCCCAGGGCAGGTCGATCGCGGCGAAGCGGCGGAGGTCCCGGCAGAATGCCCGGATCGGCACCGCGTCGCCGGGGGCGAGGGCCAGCAGGTGGGCCTCCAGCCGGTCCGGGTCGGTGTGGAAGGTGACGGACCGGCCGTGTTCGTCGACGACCCGGTTGAAGGTGTCGAAGTGGGTCACCGACTTGCCGTCCAGCGCGCCGAGTTCGCGCCAGACCTGGTGGGCGCCGGTGCCCTCGGCGGTGCCGATCAACCAGTCGATGCAGTAGTCGAACAGGTAGCCGTGCCGGGACCAGGCGGTGCAGCAGCCGCCGGGAAGCACGTGCTTCTCGAAGATCCGGGTCTCCAGCCCGCTCATCTGGGCGTAGCAGCCGGTGGCGAGGCCGGCCAGACCGGCCCCGATCACGATCACCCTGGGCCGGCCGCCGGCCGGCCGCCGACGGGCGGACCAGTCCGGCCCGCGGTCAGCCCCGGCCATCGGTGGTGCCTCCGGCCAGGATCGCGGACGCCAGTTCGGCGTTGCGGGCGGCGAACTCGCCGTCGAGCATCTCGGCGTGGCCGCCGTGGCCGGCGTACACGGCGGTGCCGGTGGTGGAGGCGCCGTGCCAGGAGCCCGGCTCGTCCCCGACGTGCACGGCGAGGCGCTCGCGTTCGCAGACCACGTCCAGCTGGGCCCGTACGGTACCGGTGTTGGGGGTACGACTGCAGAACTCCAGGTAGTCACGGGCCTGTTCGAGGGTCTCGCGGGCGACGATCCGTGAGCCGGTGTGCCGGTGCAGGTGCTCCTGGAGCTCGCGCTCGAACACGGCCACGTGCTCCTCGCCGAGGTCGAAGGCCTCCGGCGACCGGTAGGCGTCGAGCAGCAGCACCGAGGTGACGGTGCGGCCGCGCCGCTCCAGCTCCTTGGCCACCTCGAAGGCGAGGTTGCCGCCGAGCGAGTAGCCGAGCAGCAGGTACGGCCCGCCCGGGTGGAGTGCCTCGACCTGGTCGGCGTAGCGGGCGGTCTTGTCGTCGCCGGTCAGGTAGTTGAAGGCGGCGATCCGGTGCTCGGGCAGGTGGGCGGCGAGCTGCCGGTAGACCAGGCCGTGGCCGCCGGTCGGCGGGAAGCAGAACACCGTGCGGTCCTGTGGCGCGGCGGGGTTGAACCACAGGTGGGGCTGGGCCCCGGCCAGCTCGCCGGTGACGATCTGCTCGACGGTGCGGGCCATCCCGTGCAGGGTGGTGACCTTGAACAGCTGGCCGACGGGGATGCTGATCGCGAACTCGGTCTGCAGGTGGTGGATCAGTTCGATCAGCCGGATGGAGCTGCCGCCGAGCTCGAAGAAGTCGTGCTGGAGGCCGACCTCGGCCAGGCCGAGGAGCTTGCACCAGTGCTCGGCGACCCGCTTCTCGTAGAGGGTGACGGGCGGTTCGGGCCGCTCGCCACCGGTTTCGGCCTCGGGGGCGGGCAGCGCGGCCAGGTCGACCTTGCCGTTGGGGGTGAGCGGCAGGGCGGCCAGTTCGGTGAGGTAGGAGGGGATCATCACGGTGGGCAGGTGCTCGGCGAGGTGGCGGCGCAGTTCGCGGCGGTCCAGCCGGACGCCGTCGACCGGCACCAGGTAGGCGGCCAGTACCGTTTCGCCGGTGGCGTCATGGCGGACGGCCACACAGGCTTGCGCGATGTCGGGACGGGCGGTGAGGTGGGCCTCGATCTCACCCGGTTCGATCCGGTGGCCGCGCACCTTGACCTGGTTGTCGATCCGGCCGAGCAGGTGCGCGGTGCCGTCGGCGTCCCAGTGGCCGAGGTCGCCGGTGCGGTAGAGCCGGGTGGTGGTGCCGTCCAGGTCGAGCGTGCGGAAGCGCCGTTCGGTCTGCTCCGGGTCGTTCGGGTAACCGGCCGCGACGCCCGCGCCGCCGATCCACAGCTCGCCGGGCACCCCGGCGGGCACGGGCTCGCCGTAGCGGTCGAGGATGTACAGCGCGCTGTTCGGGAAGGGCCGCCCGATCGGGACCATCCGGCCGGGTTCCAGCGCCTCGGCGGCGCCCTCGTAGTAGCTGCTGTCCACGGTGGCCTCGGTCAGGCCGTAGGAGTTGACCAGCCTGGTCGCCGGACCGCAGAGGGCGCGCAGCCGCTGGTGCTCGGCGGCCTTCCAGGAGTCGGAGCCGACGACCAGCAGGCGCAGGAAGTCCAGCCGGAGGCCCTCGCGTTCGCAGTGGGCCAGCAGGGCGCGGGCCACGGCGGGCACGAACTCGCCGCAGTCCACGGCCTCCTCGCGCATCACCCGGTACAGCCGGGCGGTGTCGAAGAGCAGTTCGCGGTCGACCAGGACGAGGGTGCCGCCGGTGCCGAGCGCCCGGGCGAGGTCGCCGGTGAACACGTCGAAGGCGGTCCCGGCCATCTGCAGGTGCGTCCGGGCCTCGGTGTCCAGCCGGTACTCGGCCCGCCAGCCGGCCGTCACGGCGGCCAGGTTGCGGTGGTCGACCCGTACGCCCTTGGGGCGGCCGGTGGAGCCGGAGGTGTGGATCACGTAGGCGGGCCGGTCCGGGTCGGCGGCGGGCAGCGGTCCGGCCCCGGCCGCCGGCCGGTCCAGCTCCTCCAGGGTGACCAGCGGGGCGGGGAGTTCGGCCGGGGCGGGGCGCCGCTCGTCCACCACCACCAGGGCCGCCCCCGCGTCGGCGACCTGGTACGCGAGTCGGTCGGCCGGGTGCCCGGGGTCGAGCGGCAGGTAGGCGGCGCCGGCCCGCCATACGGCCAGCAGAGTGGTGATCAGTTCGGGCGACTTCTCCAGGC